>JBLHWW010000089.1:0-15421 GCA_047629075.1 Psychromonas sp.
CTACAGTTTAATTAATAAACAGCTTGTTGTCATCCAAGTAAAGCTGCAGCCTGAAGACTCGCCTGATATACTGAGCCGAAAAAATTCAAAAACAGAAGCGCTTAAGCCAATACGATCTTGTATGCCACAATGCTTTTATGGATAAGTATGACAAATGTTATCCTTTAAAATGGATATAAAAGCATAAAAAGTACTAGTTTTCCCTGCCTCGTGCTTAAGTTTAATCTTCTTTAAGAATCAGTGAGAGATAATAAAATGTCAGCAGATTATGAACATACCAATGTACGTCTAACCCAATACAGTCATGGTGCCGGTTGCGGGTGTAAAATTTCGCCGAAAGTATTAGATAGCATTCTGTTATCAGCACTTCCTGCCTTTCAGGATCCCAATCTATTAGTGGGCAATGAGAATAAAGATGATGCCGCTGTTTATGATCTTGGCAACGGTAGTTCTATTATTAGTACCACGGACTTTTTTATGCCGATTGTGGATGATCCTTTTGATTTTGGCCGCATTGCAGCGACTAATGCGATCAGCGATATTTATGCTATGGGTGGTAAACCCATTATGGCGATTGCTATTCTCGGCTGGCCAGTCAATAAATTGGATCCCAGTATAGCGGCCCGGGTTATTGACGGTGGTCGTTCGGTTTGCCATGCAGCCGGAATTGCATTAGCGGGCGGGCATAGTATTGATGCGCCCGAGCCTATCTTCGGATTGGCCGTTACCGGCATAGTACCGACCGACAAAGTTAAACAAAATAGCCAGGCTCAAGAGGGCGATTTGCTGTTTTTATCTAAACCTATTGGTATCGGCATTTTAACCACCGCCGAAAAAAAGGGCTTGCTGAAGGCCGCCCACAAAAATCTGGCGCGCGATACTATGTGTGAGCTTAATCAGGTTGGCGCAGAGTTTGCTAATATAGACGGCGTCAATGCGATGACCGACGTGACCGGTTTTGGTTTGTTGGGGCATTTATCGGAAATTTGCGAAGGCAGTGGCTTGTCCGCATCACTTGATTTTTCCGCTATTCCCACCTTAGATGCTATTGAATATTATGTCGAAAAAGGTTGTGTGCCCGGTGGTTCGATGCGTAATTTTGACAGTTACGGCCATAAAGTGTCCCCCCTTAGTGAATTGCAAAAAACTATTTTATGCGATCCGCAAACATCGGGTGGCCTGCTTATCTCTGTTTCACCCTCGAGTGCTGAAATATTGCAGGAAACCGCAAAAAACAGTGGTGTTAAGTTATTCCAGATTGGCAAAATAGAGTCAGCAACTGCTCAGCAAACCCTTATTTCAGTGTTATAAAATGAGTGAATTAAAAATGCCACAAAGCGATCTCCAAGAGCAACAATTATATCGCTCGTTATTTTTGTCAAAGACTCCGCTGATTGACCTTAGGGCGCCCGTTGAATTTGTTCAGGGCGCTTTTCCTGAAAGCTGTAACTTACCTTTAATGACAGATATCGAGCGCGAGCAGGTCGGTACTTGTTATAAAAAAGAGGGCCAAGCCGCTGCCATTACACTTGGGCATCAGTTAGTGGCATCCGATATACAAAATCGCATTAGAAAATGGGCCCAGTTTAAAGAGGCTAACTCAACGGCCTGGCTGTATTGTTTTCGAGGGGGGCTGCGCTCACGATTATCGGCGCAATTCCTGAAAGATAACGGCGTAGACATTAATATTGTGCCGGGTGGTTATAAAGCCTTGCGCCGTTATCTTATTGAGGTTATCGATCAGGCCGCTGAGCAACAGTTAATAATTGTCGGTGGTAATACAGGCTGTGGTAAAACACAATTAATTCAAGCACTTGATAACGGACTGGATATCGAAGGTCGGGCCAATCATCGCGGTTCCAGTTTTGGTAAGCAGGTAACACCGCAGCCACGGCAAATTAGTTATGAAAATCAACTCGCTATTGATATTCTGCATATTTCACAACATGCCAATTCCTTGGTTATTGAAGATGAAAGTAAAGCGATCGGGGCATTGTATGTTCCCAAACTTATGTTTGCCAGTATGACGCGGGCACCTATGGTGGTCGTTGATGATCCTCTTGATATCCGCCTGCAGAGACTGTGTTATGAATATTGCACCTCAATGACTGAAAAATTTAGTCAGGCATTAGGTGCCGAACAAGGGTGGCTGGCTTATGAGAAATATCTGCAGAATGGCCTGTACGGTATTAGAAAACGCTTGGGAACAGAAAAATTTAAGGTGATCAATAACGTTTTGGATAGCGCACTCAAGCAGCAGCAAAACACCGGAAGCGTAGAAGGGCACCTCAATTGGATTGCGCCAATACTGAGGGATTATTACGATCCTATGTACCAATATCAGCTTGGGAAAAAAGCCGATAGAGTACAATTTAGCGGTACATTCCAAGAAGTCAAAGAATGGTTAACCGTTAACACAACATAAGCCGCTTTCGGCCCGTAGCCCGCAGTTCGCAGCCCGTCGCTTTCAGCTTTTAATTATTTCAGTGGGTTAATCGCATGATCTATTTTACCGCTATGCTATGATACTTTTATTCATAAAATGTCAGCAAAAAGAGAATCACTATGCCTCAAAATGAAAATATTTATATAGAATCAGAAACAGTGTTAATCACTCCTGCAGAATTAAAAAATTTAGTGCCGGCTTCAGAAGATGTTTATCAATTTATCGCAGAAGCTCGGCAAACAGTGTCGAATATTGTGCATAAAAAAGATCCGCGTTTTTTGGTGATTTGCGGACCTTGTTCTATCCATGATATTGATGCCGCTAAAGATTATGCGACCCGCCTAAAATCCTTGCATGAGGAATATAAGGATACGCTTTATATTGTCATGAGAGTTTATTTTGAAAAACCCCGTACCACAGTAGGTTGGAAAGGATTAATTAATGACCCTTATATGGATGATTCATTCGAAATTGAAACCGGATTAAAGCAAGCTCGCGAACTACTGCTATGGATTTCTGAATTAGGTTTACCTATTGCAACGGAAGCGCTTGATCCTATCAGCCCGCAATATTTAGGCGATCTGTTTAGTTGGTCTGCGATTGGCGCGCGTACTACTGAGTCACAAACTCACCGCGAAATGGCAAGTGGTTTATCAATGCCGGTTGGTTTCAAAAATGGCACCGACGGCAGTTTATCTACCGCTGTTAACGCGATGAAATCTGCGTCTTCTCCGCATCGTTTTATGGGTATTAACCAGTTAGGCCAAAGTGCATTACTGCAGACCTCGGGTAATAGAGATGGCCATGTTATTTTACGTGGCGGTGGTGGTAAGCCAAACTATGATTCGGTAAATGTTACATTGGCAGAGCAGGCACTTAAAAAAGCCCAAGTAGAAGAAGTATTGATTGTCGACTGCAGTCATGAAAATTCAAATAAAAATCATGCCCTGCAGCCTTTAGTGGCAAAAGATGTATTCCATCAGGTGACAGAAGGCAATAAATCGATCGTAGGTATTATGCTGGAAAGTAATATTAATGAAGGCAATCAGGCGGCAACATTACCTAAAGCGTCTCTTAAATATGGTGTGTCAGTCACCGATGCCTGTATTGATTGGGAAACAACGAGTCAACTTCTTGCTGAAGCTGTCAACATATTAAAAGATACTTTAAAAACAAGATAAGAAGGGTTTATGCCTTTAAGTAAATTACGAGATCAAATTGATGCAGTTGATCAGCAAATAATTGACCTGCTTGCTGAACGTCTTCGTCTGGTGGGTGAAGTCGGTGAAGTTAAAGCCAAGCATGGTTTACCTATTTATGTTCCTGAGCGTGAAGCCGCTATGCTGGCTAAACGACGCGAGGAAGCATCATCTAAAGGTGTGCCAGCCAATCTAATCGAAGACATCCTGCGCCGTACTATGCGCGAATCCTATGCCAGTGAAAATGATACTGGCTTTAAAACTGTTAATCCAAAGATGAAAAGAATTGTTATCATTGGTGGGAACGGCTTATTAGGTCAGCGTTTTGTGGAAATGTTTAAGTTATCGGGCTATGAGGTTGATATTCTAGGACGTGCTAACTGGGACAAAGCCGAGGAGATATGCAGTCATGCAGGTCTGGTTATTGTCGGTTCGCCAATTGATGTCACTGTCTCAGTTATCGAGCAACTTAGTTATCTTCCCGACGATTGTATCCTAGCGGATATTACCAGCGTAAAAGATGAGCCGCTACAGGCAATGCTGAGGGTGCATAAAGGCCCGGTCGTTGGTTTACATCCTATGTTTGGTCCTGATATTACCAGTTTCGCCAAGCAGGTTGTTGTTTACTGTGATGGTCGGGGTGAAGAGAAGTACCAGTGGTTAATCGAACAGATGAAAATCTGGGGCGCGCATCTTTATAATGTTGACTCAACAGTTCACGATGAGTCGATGACCCTGATTCAAGCATTACGACACTTTACAAGTTTTGTCTACGGAAGCCATTTAAAAGAAGTCGATGCTGATTTAAAACAGTTGTTAGATTTAAGCTCCCCAATTTATCGTTTGGAGTTGGCAATGGTTGGACGCCTGTTTGCGCAGGATCCCGCTTTATATGCCGATATTATTCTTTCACAAAAAAATAATCTAGTGATGATCAAACGTTATCATCAGCATTTTGCCGAGGCTATTGAGTTACTTGAAAATGCGGATCGGGAGCAGTTTATTAAACGTTTTCAATCTGTAACTGAATGGATGGGGGATTACTCTTCTTTATTTCTGGATGAAAGTCGCTCGCTGCTGCAACAGGCTCATGATAATCGCCATTACGAAGATAAATAAAGAATAATTCAGCATTTTTTTCAAGCAATAAAAAAGGAGGTTTTTAACCTCCTTTTTTATTTACTTATTTTTTTGTATCAGTTTTATGCTGCGAATTCTTTATTTAATTTTATTTCAGCATCTGATTCAATTTCAATCTCTGGCTCTTCGATCGCTTCGCCTGAAATCTCTCCCGTTCGGCACATATCTTTACCGTTATTTTTTGCGCGACTCGCTTCAGATTTATGAAGATATTTAGTTAACTGACGTTCTAATTTTTGAAATAATTGTCCGATTGCTACATACAGATCATCATTCTGTGCATGTGCAAAAATTTTATCATTAGGAACGTTAATTGTAGCTTCTATTTTTACGCCTTTAGGCTCTTTGGTGATAATGACGTGGGGAGTGATAAGGGGAATTTGTAGCTTTTCTAATTTTTCGAATCTTTCCTCTACTTTGGTGCGCATTGTATCAGTGATAGTAATTTGTTTACTTGTGATTTCAATTCTCATATAAGACACCTCTTGGTTGTACGTTTATTGCATTTATAAATAGATTATTCTTTTTTACCCATTTTAAAAGCGATCTGTGTCACAATTTTCTGGCTTATACTGGTGATGAAATTATTATTTGACCTAGGTTTGTTTTCTTAAAATAAAAATAATCATTGCTTGTTGTGCTGAAAAACTTAGGGCATCCTTGAATGGATAACTTCATCACTTTTACTCCTTATTTTTCTTTTTCTTTTTTAATTTAAATGTTTTTTTAATTTTTTCTTTTGCTATCTTGGTTTCCATTACTCCTCTTATTTAACAGCTGAATCTATTATATGTTTCCACTTTCACTCTTTAACCTTACACGTATTTTACTATTTTGCTATTTAAGCAGCAGTTCTTTGTTATTTGCCGGTGCCTGGCAGCATGGGCTGAGTATGTATGGAGACTTTAAATATGCGCCAAATTTCACCCATTTTCAATATGTAAATTCAAACGCACCTAAGGGAGGCGTTTTTAGACAAGCCGCTATTGGTAGTTTTGACTCCCTAAATCCGTTTATCGTAAAAGGCAATGCAGCGAGTGGAATCACTATGATTTATGATACTTTACTGGCGCAATCAAAAGATGAACCCTTTAGCAGTTATGGATTGATTGCAGAGCAAGTCAAAGTGGCGAGTGACTTTACTTCAGTCAGTTTCATGCTCAATAAAAATGCCCAATTTCATGATGGTAAAAGTATTCTGGCCAGTGATGTTAAGTTCAGTTTTGAATTGTTAGTCGAAAAAGGGGCACCGCATTATCGCTCCTATTATTCTGGAGTAAAGGAGGTGGTGGTCGATAATGATCAGCAGGTCACTTTTTACTTTAAAGAAATTGGTAATCGCGAATTGTCTTTAATTATCGGTCAGCTACCCATTTTACCTGAACATTTTTGGGTGGATAAGGATTTTTCTACAAGCAGCTTAACTATTCCGCTTGGTTCAGGTCCCTATCAAGTGGATAGTTTTGATCCTTCAAAAAGAATCATTTACAAAAGAGTTAAAGATTATTGGGCAAAAGATTTGGCCGTTAATAAGGGCCAGCATAATTTTGACAGCATGATCATTGATTATTATCGTGATGATAGTGTTGCCTTTGAAGCATTTAAATCGGGTAATTTTGATTACCGTCTGGAAAGTTCAGCAAAGCGTTGGGCAACGGGTTATGTCGGTGATAACTTTGATTCAGGTGAAATTATCAGCCGTAAAATTGCCGATAAAAATCCGCAGGGGATGCAGGGTTTCTGGTTTAATTTACGCAAAGAAAAATTTAAAGATGTTAATGTGCGTCAGGCGATCGCTTTGTTATTTGATTTTGAGTGGGCCAATAAAACCCTTTTTTACGGCGCTTACTCGCGTATTAACAGCTTTTATTCTGGTTCTGAATTATCTACCCAAGAAAATATTTCTGCCGCTGAACGTGCGCTTTTATTGCCCTATAAAGAGCAGCTGTCAAAGGCTGTTTTTGCCCCGATCAAATTCCCGGAAAGCAGTGCCGACGGCAATATTCGAGGGCGGCTGAGAAAATCCGTTGAGTTACTTAAACTTGCTGGGTACCAGTTAAAAGACAGTAAAATGCAAGATAAGAATGGCCAGCAATTAAGCTTTGAATTTTTACTTTACAGCAAAGATTTTGAACGTGTGGTTCATCCATTTCGTCGTAATTTACAGCGTATAGGTATAAAAACCTCGCTACGACTGGTTGATGTTTCCCAGTACATTAACCGCTTAAATAATTTTGATTTTGACTTGGTATCATTGCGCAAAGGGCAATCAATATCGCCGGGCAATGAACAATCGGGTCATTGGGGCTGCGCTAGTATGATGGAACCCGGAACGGCTAATTGGTCCGGGGTTTGTCATCCAGTCATTGATCAGCTGGTCAGTAAATTAATTATGGCTGATACACGCAAAGATCTGGTGCAGACAACCAAAGCCTTAGACCGTGTTTTGCTCAGCCAGCATTTTGTTATTCCCCAGTGGTATCTGCCCGCCTATCGAATTGCCTATTGGAATAAATTTTCTCATCCAAATATTGCGCCAATATATGATTTGGGTTTATCCACCTGGTGGTCAACTCCGGCTGAAAACCATAAGGAAGTTAGTCAATAATGAATTATTATATTTTAAGACGTTTATTACTTATCATTCCGACCCTACTCGGCATTATGACCATCAATTTTTTTATTGTGCAGATTGCCCCCGGCGGTCCGGTAGAACAGGCAATTGCACAATATCAAGGCATAGGCGATGCGAATACAACGCGCGTTGCATCGGGCACTAACAGTGAAATAAAAACGGGTGGTGAAAGTAAATACCGCGGTTCCCGAGGGGTGGATCCGGAATATATTAAAGCCCTGGAAAAACTTTATGGTTTTGATAAACCTATTGTAGAGCGTTACTTTTCAATGTTATGGCGTTATATAAAATTTGATTTCGGCGAAAGCTTTTATCGCAATGAAAAAGTCACCGATTTAATTATTTCAAAAATGCCCGTTTCAATTTCATTGGGGCTTTGGACAACGCTGCTCGTGTATTTGATTTCTATCCCTCTAGGGATTAAAAAAGCCACCTCACATGGCCATTCTTTTGATATCTGGACCAGTACTATTGTGACCGTCGCCTATGCGTTGCCAAGCTTTATTGTCGCTATTATGCTGATTGTTCTCTTTGCAGGTGGTTCTTATTATGACTGGTTTCCGCTGCGTGGATTAACTTCGGATAATTTTTCGGAGTTGAGCTTGATGGCCCAAGTTAAAGATTATTTCTGGCACTTGACTTTGCCTGTTTTTGCCTCTGTATTAGGCAGTTTTGCAACCCTGACGATGCTCACCAAAAATTCTTTCCTTGATGAAATTCATAAACAATATGTGGTTACTGCGCGCGCTAAGGGCTGCTCGGATAAGCGAATTTTGTACGGTCACGTTTTTAGAAATGCGATGTTATTAGTGTTGGCAGGTTTACCCGCGGCACTGATTGGTATTTTTTTTACAGGCTCGATGTTAATTGAAGTTATTTTTTCTTTAGACGGCTTAGGTCTATTAAGCTTTGAATCCGTTATCAACCGTGATTATCCGGTAATTTTTGCCTCGCTTTACATGTTTACTATAGTGGGGCTGGTGTTAAAACTGATCAGTGATATCACTTATACTCTGATTGATCCGCGCATCACTTTTGAGGGGCGTTAATATGTCATTATTAAACACATGGCAAGAGATGCGCCGCAATCCCGTTAATGCGGACCGCTGGTTACAGTTCAAAAATAATAAACGCGGTTACTGGTCGCTGTGGATCTTTTTAATCTTATTTTCAGCCAGTTTGCTGGGTGAACTGTGGATAAATGACAAACCTATTATGGTTTCCTATCAACAGCATTGGTATTTTCCCCTTGTTGAGGACATTCCTGAGAATCAACTCGGGGGGGATTTTGATATTACCACGGATTTTAGTGACCCTTATATGGTGACGCAAATTCGCAAAGCAGGCTGGATCATCTGGCCACTTATTCCTTTTTATTTTGACAGCATTAATTTTGAGTTAACCGAGCCTGCACCCTCGCCACCCAGCGATATTAACTATCTGGGAACCGATGATCAGGGCCGGGATGTGTTAGCGCGTTTAGTTTATGGATTTCGAATCTCTGTGGTATTTGCGTTAGCGTTAACCTTAGTCAGTTCAGTAATTGGTATTATTGTGGGTGCTGTTCAGGGCTATTACGGCGGGCGAATAGATCTTTTTGGGCAGCGATTTTTAGAAATTTGGGAAGGCCTGCCGATGTTATTTATGCTGATTATTTTAGCCAGTTTTGTGGAGCCCACTTTTCTGTGGTTATTAGGTTTGATGATTCTTTTTAGCTGGCCAAGTTTAGTGGGTGTGGTGCGTGCGGAGTTTTTACGTGGACGTCACTTAGAATATGTTAAAGCCGCCCGTGCTTTGGGGGTTGGCGATAAAAAAATCATGTTTAAACATATTCTGCCCAATGCCATGATTGCAACCTTAACTTTTATGCCCTATCTGTTTACCGGTGCTTTAACCACGTTAACCTCCTTGGATTTTCTCGGTTTTGGTTTGCCCCTTGGTTCTGCATCCTTAGGCGAGATGGTCGCACAGGGTAAAGACAACCTGCATGCTCCCTGGCTTGCTATTACTGCGTTTATTTCATTGTCTACTATTTTGGTGTTATTGGTTTTTATCGGAGAAGCGACGCGTGATGCATTTGATCCAAGGAGATCCTTGTGAGTAGCAAAAATGAATTATTAAAAATAGAAAATCTGGCGGTCAGTTTTGGCGATAAAAAGGTTATCAGTGGGGTAAGTTTTAGCCTTGATAAAGGGAAAACACTCGCTATAGTGGGTGAAAGTGGTGCGGGTAAGTCTCTGCTTGCCCTCTCTATTCTGCAATTATTACCCTATCCCCATGCACACCACCCTTCGGGTAAAATCTACCTCGATGGTTTGCAGTTAGTGGGAAAAGAGACGGCAGTATTAGAAACGATTCGTGGTAATAAAGTAGGCATGATTTTCCAGGAGCCGATGACCTCACTAAACCCTTTGCATACGGTGCACAAGCAGATTGCTGAAACCCTGCTGATCCATAAAGGATTAACAGGTAAGGCATCCTATGGACGTATTATTGAGTTGTTAGATTTGGTGGGCATTGAAGCACCGGAAACACGCTTAGCTTCTTTTCCGCATGAACTATCCGGTGGACAGCGACAACGTGTGATGATCGCCATGGCGCTCGCTAACGATCCGCAACTGCTGATTGCCGATGAGCCGACCACTGCTCTTGATGTAACTATTCAAAGGCAAATTTTGGATCTGTTAAAATCATTACAAAAACGTCTTAATATGGCGGTCTTAATTATCACCCATGATCTCCATGTAGTTAAGCATATTGCCGATTCAGTGTTAGTGATGCACGATGGTAAAAGCATAGAATACAGCAGTAAAAACGCGCTTTTTTCAAACCCTAAGCACGCCTATACCAAACTTTTATTGAATGCCGAACCTGACGGTGAAATGACGGAATTAATGGCTCCCGAACTTATTTTAAAGGCGAATAATATCAATGTGAGCTATCCGTTAAAGAAAAATTTTTGGGGAAAAACCACCCACAGCCTGCAAGCCGTTAAAAACGTCAATTTAGAGATTCATCAGGGTGAAACAGTGGCTATTGTGGGGGAAAGCGGCTCCGGGAAAAGTACCTTAGCGCAGGCTATACTGCAGCTCAATAAAAGTACCGGGGATGTTGTTTATTTGGGAAAAAAAATAAATGCTATTAAACATAATGAGTTACAAAAATTAAGAAAAAAATTACAGATAGTTTTCCAGGATCCTTTTGCCAGCTTAAGTCCGCGTATGTCTGTTCGCGATATTATTGCCGAAGGACTGCAGGTTCATCAACAAACAAAACCATTATCCGGTAAAGAAATTGATCTTCAAGTTGAGCAGGTTTTACAACGAGTTGGCCTAGAAAAAGACAGTGGTTTGCGTTATCCCCATGAGTTTTCGGGGGGGCAACGGCAGCGAATATCAATTGCGCGAGCTTTAATCCTAAAACCACAGTTAATTGTATTAGATGAGCCAACGTCAGCGTTAGATCGCAGTATTCAGAAACAGATATTAGCACTGTTAATATCACTACAAAAAGAACTTGGCTTGAGCTATCTTTTTATTAGCCATGATTTATCCGTGGTCCGCGCTATTAGCCACCGTGTATTGGTGATGCACAATGGCGAAATTATTGAACAGGGAAGCTGCAAAAAAATATTTTCACAGCCAAACCATGAGTACACAAAAATACTATTATTATCTTCTGTTTTGTGATGATATGAATACTTAATAACCTTTCGGGAGAGCCTTGGTGAATAAATTATTACTACTGTGTTGCGGTTTTTTCTCTATGACAAGTTTTGTCTCTGCCGATAACCTTGAGGAGCAAAGAGAACTCTATTCACAGGTTATTGTTTTACAAGAACAAGGCGAGTGGGAGCTGGCACAAAAAAAAGCGGCATTAATCCCCGAGTACCCATTAACTTACCTGCTTGAATTCCAGAGTATTAAGGCACATTTTGCGGTCAATAACGCAGCAGCGGTACAGTCCTTTATTAACAACAACCCTAAACGCAGCCTTTCCTTAGATTTAGAAAGAGATTATTTACGCTTTTTAGCAAAAAATCATGCTTGGAAGGAGTTTTTGAATTTTTATCCGCAATTACCTAATAGTAGTGACCTTAAATGTAATTACTTCCAGGCAAAAATTAGTCAGGGTGAAACGGAACAAGTTTGGCCTGAATTTAAAAAAGTCTGGTTAACGGGAAGCTCTTTAGCGCCGGCCTGTGACAATGTTATCGCGGTTTACCGTGACAATAACTCCCTTTCAGAAACGTTAGTTTGGCAGCGTTTTAATTTGGCTTCTGAAAGTAATTCCCCTGCTTTAATGGGTTATTTAATTACCTGGATGGAAGGGGATCACAGGAGGCTCGCAACTCAGTTATATGGGTTATATAAAAATCCAAAGGGCCTGCTGAGCAGTGAATTATTTAAAAGCAGAGAGCAGGACAGCTTTGTGTTTCTACAAACGAGTATTAAACGCTTAGCTCGAGTCGACCTGAATGCCGCTATGGATCTGTTTGACATTTATGAGAAAAAAATTCCTTTTACTGCTTTCGAAAGTCAGGAATTAAAAAAATATTTTGCATTACGGGTCCTATTGTATGATGAGGAGGAGCAGCTGCCATGGTTAGATAAAGCGCTTGCCTCTTTGAATGATGACGGATTGTTTGAGCTGCGGCTTCGCTATGCAATAAAATTGGATAACTGGAAAGATATTGAATATTGGTTAAGCGCTTTGCCACAAAGATTACAAAAAAAAGACAAATGGATATATTGGCAAGCGCGTGTATTAGAAAACAAACAACAGCAGGCACAAGCCGATAAACTCTATCTTAAGATTGCTGGGCAAAGACGTTATTATAGTTTTCTGGCGGCTCAAAAGTTGGGGCTTGATTATCAGCTAAATGCCAAATTAGTCAGTGAAAAGAGTAACAGCTTAAAGATGATGAAAGCGGATCTTGCTCATATTGGAGAATTAGTCTTCCAAAAACGTAATGCACTTTTAAAGAGAGAATGGCATGCATTATTAAATAACAACGATGTAAGCACTCAGCTGCAGTTAGGCTTGTACGCATACCAAAAGGATTGGGCGCATCTGTCGGTGATGGCCAGTATTAACAGTAAGAGTTGGGATGCGTTGAATATACGTTTCCCCGAAGTAAAACCAAGCTTATTTGCAAATACGGCGAATCAATACCAGCTGGAGCCAACCTATATTTATGCTCTGGCTCGTCAGGAGAGTGCCTTTGACGAGTACGCGAAATCTCGAGTGGGTGCCAGTGGTTATATGCAGCTGATGCCTGCTACTGCAAAAGAAACGGCGCAAATGATCGGGATGAAAGATTATAAAGATCAGGCGCAATTAACTGAAGGGGCGATTAATGTGCAATTAGGCGCAGCCTATTTTGAGATGTTATTAAAACGTTATAGCGGTAATCGAATCCTTGCTACAGCCGCTTATAATGCCGGTCCTTATCGTGTTGATAGCTGGAAAAGTAAAGCTGGGCAAAGCTTGGAGATGGATAGTTGGATTGAAACCATTCCCTATAAAGAAACGCGTAACTATGTGAAAAATGTATTAGCTTATAATGTTATCTACCAGCACATTTTAGATAAATCGACAGAGTTTTTTAATGAAAAAGAACTCAATACGCGTTATTAGTTCATAAGAAAAGAAACTGTCTGTGATGCTGAGTGGTGATGGATATTTCAGAAAGCTAGGAACGATTTTGCAGATAGATAAAAAACCAATAATATTGTCAAAAATTATTTTTTTATAACCAACACTTATCATTATCGACACCCAAGCCGTCATAATGGGCGTTGTCTTGGTCGATCACTAAGGTTGTGCATTCGGCTTGATCATCTGCCTGCATGGTCTTTTTTTTAGCAACTGCTTTCATTACATAAGTGTTTCTTCCTGCTGAGGTAATAGTAAAAGTATAATATTTATGGTCACTCGGCAGTCCGACATCGGCTATGACAGTTGAATAGTCTGTACTTAAAATATGCAGACTGCTCTGTACTAACTGTGCTTTTTGCAATTCATTTATGGCATCACTGCGATTTACGTTAAGCATGTAGGATTTATAGTTGGGGTAAGCGATGCTTGCTAATATCCCGATAATCACTATTACAACTAATAGTTCAATTAACGTAAATGCTTGAGCCTTTTGCATAAAATCGCCTCCTCTATTTAATGCTATGTAACGCTTTGAATCTTTTTTATTAAAGTCCTTTCTATATTTAATGCCATGTAAATCCTTGAGTCCTTTTCATAAAATCACTTTCCGGTGTGATGTCATGTGCAGATAAGTGTAGGACGCTATCAACAAAGCGACAGGAGGTCTTCAAGCTTAATAGCTAATATGTGAAGTGTTGTGATAGACCTTAAAACAGAAGTTAATAGTAGTCAGTTATGAATGCACAAATTAAAAATGGGGAATCGCTAAGAATAATATTCTCAGCGGGACTTCAATAGTGGCTATAAAAAACAGCGTTCGCGACAGGGAAAATCAATGAAATAATTTTTTGATAATATTCATTGTTTCCTGTATTTTTTTAGAGTTCGTCGGGGTTGTGAAGATAGTATCATCGCCGGCGATGTTGCCTAAGATGCCCTCGGTTTTACCGATTGAATCTAATAAGCGAGCGATTAACTGAGCAGCACCGGGACTGGTACGGATAACAATGATACTGTCATTGCGATCTATATCTAATACAAGGTTTTTTAATGGGCTTGTAATTATTGGGATACTTAAGTCAGCCGGTAAACAATATAACATTTCTTGTTTTGCATTACGTGTGCGTACTGCCCCGGATTTGCTTAACATGCGGGAAACTTTTGATTGATTAATATTATTAAAACCAGCATTAACCAAGGCTTCTACTATCTCGCCTTGAGAGCTAAAATGTTCTTTTTCCAATAATGCTTTGAAAAATGTCATTAATTCTGTTGATTGCTTCATTATTTATTCTTTTAAGTGCTTCAAGGGCGCAATAATAATGAATATTAAGCATTTATCAACCCATTAATCTACAATTAAAATGCATAACTATTCAATTTCAGACCTGTGTTTAAAATAGATAGTCATTAAATGTTAAAATTAGTGTAATATAGGTCATTCTTAATAAAAGTTTTAAACGTCTACAACCTGAATTTTTTTGTTATTAATGAATGAATTGGATATTAAACATCATGCTTATTGCACGCATTTTTCTTTCAATATTTCTATTTTTTTCCGCCTTTTCTGTCTTATCTTCGACGGTAGTTCCTCTCGATAATATAAAAGTTCGTTTTGCCACCGATGTAAATTATTACCCTTTTGAATACTTAGATGAACAGCAGCAGATTCAGGGTTTTGACATTGATATGGTTAAAGCGATTTGTAAAGTTGTTAACTTAACCTGCAGTTTTCATCATCAACGTTTTGAGAGCCTGCTACTGTCATTATCCTTCGCGCGTTTTGATGCGGTTATTTCTGCTTTAGATATTACCAGCGAACGTTTAAAAAAAGTGGATTTCACTGATAGTTATTATGAGAATACGCCGGTCTTTATCAGTAAAAAATTGGCTCAGGAAAGCTTCTCAACGGCTGGAAAATTTATAGGTGTGCGTTCTAACTCATCCAACCAAGAATATTTAATTAAATATGAAAAAGAGAATAGTTTTATCATCTCTTATGTCACCTATTCCCAAATTCTTTCGGATTTAAGTGCTGAAAAAATTGATGCTGCATTTGTCGATCAAGCGGTCGGCTCGGCATTTTTAAAACAAAAAGATAATCGCACTCATTTTGACGTTCAAAAACTTAATCGTGCCAAGAGCAAATTATTTTCGCAAGGCTATGGTATCGCGATTCAAAAAGGAAATATCACCCTGCAAAAACGCTTGAATTTGGGTCTTAAAATTATTACTGAAAATGGTACTTACCAAAAAATATACGAACGCTATTTTTAAGCCTGCGACCTAGCATCACAAATTAATCATCAATCAGAGTTGTTTGTTGTTTCAGTTTCAGGT
>JBLHWW010000090.1:0-15415 GCA_047629075.1 Psychromonas sp.
AAAAAGTTAATCTGATTTAAAATAAAAAAGCTTAATGGTTAAATAATTAAGCTTTTTTATTTAAAATTTATAGAAAAGCGTTAGCCTATATTTATTCTGCACGAGTAAGGAGTACAGAATAGGCTTGTGTTTCCCATAGTGGAACGGTCGACATTGAATACTTAAAGCTACCCTCAATTTCTTTAGTGCTATAAGAAATGTAAAGCATAGTTTTTTTGACGGATCAAAAATACGTCTGACTTTTAATGATTTAAATAAAATACTTTTCGATTTTGTGAAAAGCACATCCCCGCTTATTGATTTATCTATAAGGCTGAGCACTTTTAGAGTGATTTCACCCGTTTGACGGCAGATAATGGATGAATCCAATGGATAGGCAAAACTAAAATCAGCAATAATATTAGAAATATAGCAGATTACACCGGGTATTAACGGATCATTTAGCTTTTCAATTTTAAGATCTTTTGTGGTGAAAAGTCCCAGAGAAACAGTACCAACTTGATCTTTGGAGCAGCTGTATAATACCAATACGCACAAATATCTGACCTATCATACTTGCTAAAATTAACGCTAGCTTTGTTGTTTTTAATCTCAATAGCCAGCTATTACTCAATCAAACGTCTTGCTATCATTATTTTTGCTGCGCAATTTTAGAGCATTCACTTATGCGGATTGGTATAAAGCGAAAAAAGTGATAACAACAATGATACCGATCGCGCCAAAAAACTTTATTTTTTACCTTTATTTTCCCTTATTTTTTAAAATCCCAAGATATGTTTGACAATAGTTTGCATGGCTCACATTTGAAATCAAAGATATCAAATAATGGCGCAGCTAGTTTCCAATCACCCCCACAAGCGGGACATTTGCGTTCCTGTTCTGCTATTAAACTATTACCAGCAACACGGTATAGGTAATAATAGGTTGGTACTTTAGTAATTTCTTCAATGCGCTGACATAAATTAGTGCCGCGATAAAATAGTCTGCTGCTAATTTCGCCAATTTCTTGTAAAGCAGCATTGGAAACTGCTGAACCATTCATTTGCAGTTCGTCGCAATTTATCCACTCTTCCTGCCATTTTAGAACGGCTTTACGATCACCATTACTAATTGCTTCGGGTGTTCGATAGAGTGGAATAGGAGCGAGGCTTTCGCCGCAGCGCAGTGGGGAGCAAGTGTCTAAAAAGGTAGTGTATAAAAGCTGCCAACTTGGTTGGAATTCTTCTGCGCAACACAAAGAGTTTAAATCTTCAGCAGTATTTTTAATTTTAGGTGAAAGTAAGCCCGCTTCCGTTAAACCTTGTAATGCCTGTTTTACTTGTGGGCTATTAAAAATATCATTTAAGCTGTTTTCTTCCGGGCAGACCAAGCTTGAGACAAACCAACCCTCAAACATGGCGATCGGAAATTCACGCCCCAGAATTTGTCCGTTATAGCGTAGCATATCAAAATAGTTATTAATGGCTTTTTCAACGGCTGCGTACTGGGTGTTTTTGTAACACTCAAAAGTTATTTCTTTAATAAACACGGCTACTCTTTTTCTTGTGTGCTAAGTTGTTTTTTTAAATCAACAAGCTGTTTAGTTAATAACTCAATCTGTTTTATTAATGGCGCAATAGCTTGATTAATTTTAGTGTCGATTAAAGTCTCGATCGTTGTGCTGCTGTCTATAGTTTCACTTGTGGTTACTTCTGTTGGAGTATTTATGACTTTATGAGGATCATTCATCCACATTTTTAAACCCTGGATAATAGCCGGCAAGGGTACATTTTTAGGCAAACGCGCTTTGATCAATGCGGTATTAGGTTTTTTGCCTTCTTTGGCAATCTGTTGTGCAATTAAAATGATACTGTCCATAAAAAGCCTTGTTATAAATTAATTAAGTGAATCCGGGGATTCCACCGAGCGGTAAACCGGCAGTTCAAATCTTGGTCGGCGTAACCCGCGCATAAATAAATGCCCTTGGTAGTTGTTGTTATTGTCGCTGCTAAATTCAAAAACAAAACTGGCTTGTAAAAACTGTTCACCCAATTTAAAATTAAAATTAGAACGAGAAACCGATAGCAACTGCAGATCTAATTTAAAACAATGTTGAGTGATCTGCTCTCGAGCATATTCCGATTGTTTACGTAATTTCCAAATAATAGTGCTCAAAAGCACTGTCAACAAAATAAATAGCAGTTCGATCATTATAATTTCACCTAATTTTAACTACCTGAAAATAATCGTCCGATCGCATCCGTTAAAGCCGGTGAGCGCGCGGGTAAACGTATTTGTCTGAGTACTTTTTCGCGTAATAAAGGAATTGCCACAATATCCGTAAAGAGTTGTGGAAAAAGTACTGCTTGGCTATTCGCTAAAGATTCCAGAAAGCGATTAAGTAAGGTTTCATCTTCAAGGACTGTCCATAAGCGTCCTGCAATGCCAACATACCAATGTACGTTATGGATTAAGTCTGAATAAAGTTGCTCTTCTATTAATTTTTTGGTGATAACCATAGAGGGGGCGCTTGCTAGTGCCCGTAATAATAAAATCGCATTTTCCTGACGATGTTCTTGTAGTTCGACTCTTATTTGTCTGGCAATCGCCTGCTGTAAGTCAGGGCTTATTTTATTCTGATGCTCTAAACACAACGCCAGGGACTGCAAAGGCTGTTGTGGTAAATAAGGGAGAGCGTTAATTAAATTCTGCTGATTATTATCATGATCTAAACGCGCGGTTAGGTCAGCAATGCCTTGAATGCCCAGTTCTTGCCACTCGTTCCAGCTTGTCGAACCTGAAAAATAGCGCTGTGCACCAATGTAAAAAGAAGAAGCAGGGCGAATAAAACGAGCATTCATAATAGCATTAAAAATAGCCAATTTTTCTGTACTTGGCTTAAATAGAAACGGGTTACTCGCCATTCGCTCTTGTAACTTATCACTCACATCTGCAGTTAAATCCTCACCCAGCGCTTCTACAACCATTTTGATAAAACTTATCTGTGCGGGGATTTGCAATAAACCTTGCTCATCTAATGGTATTTTTAAAAACCAAATGAAGTGTTCTTTTTGTGCATCTGTTTGCCAAAACGTTAATGCAATAAAAGCGTGCTGCTGAATGGGATAGGGGTAAGGTAATTGGTTAAGTTCAATTTCTTTAAAAAAACTGTTGGATATGTTGCAAACTTTACGTCCCAAATCATAAACACTAAATTGGCAATTTGATTGTTCTAAAAATTCGCTAAGGTTATTTATGTTCATAGTCATCTATTCTGCTGTTTAGTAAAGTGTCTGGATTATATCAATTACTAACTTGATATTGTTAGGAGTTTATATGATTTTGCTAACCCGCAGCTGCAGCTTGTATAAATAAGCTGGGATTATACAGAGTCTTAAACTTTTGGCTAACCAATGAGTCAGTGATTTCTGCCGCCTTAATCTATATTATATTGGCATTATAAATTTATTTCAGTTAGAGAAATCATGTTGAAAAATGAATTAGAATTAAAAAAACGCCGCCTTATTTTGCCTTTATTGACTGCATTAGAAGATGAATTGCGTAATAAGGGATTATGGCAGGAGATTAAACCTGACCAGCAGGCACTCGATAGCCGGGAGCCTTTTGCGATCGACAGCTTAAGCTTTGTACAGTGGTTACAATTTATATTCTTAGATAAGATGGCTAAACTTGTGCGCTTGCCGCAACCCTTACCACAGGCAATGCTGATCTTACCGATGGCTCAGGAATATTTTAAAATTTTGCCAGGCAATAGTGCTGAAATAACAGATATTATCGGTCGTATTGATTTGTTATTTAGCGAATGATTTCCGTCCAGCTAGGTCAAAGCTTTAACGGTCAATATGCTAAAGATGCGCTTTGTTGGTTATACACTAAACCATGGTATGCGCCCAGGCAGCATGGAAGGGCGTTTACGTTCTTAAAGCAACCTCATGTCTAAAGAGC
This sequence comes from Psychromonas sp., assembly GCA_047629075.1. Taxonomy (GTDB): domain Bacteria; phylum Pseudomonadota; class Gammaproteobacteria; order Enterobacterales; family Psychromonadaceae; genus Psychromonas. The sequence continues at coordinate 3,946 of JBLHWW010000090.1, forward strand.
CGTTAGGTTATCAGCAGCGGTTAGTTTTTTTAATTAATTTGAATATTAAATGATGCACCTGCTCGCGGTTATCGCAGATCTTTATACTCCACTTTTAATCTTTTTCTGGTTATTTTATTTATATCGGGGAGCCGCAACCCGTGGTGCGGAGATAAAGGTTTTATTGCTGTCATTACTGCTTGTTTATACTGTCATGTTGTTAGATAACTATTTCAATATTTGGCCGATTTGGGGATTGGATTACAGCACTCATAGCGCGGTGGCATTGGTTTTTGTGGTTCATTTAAGATGGCGAAATAAAATATTGCGGCTGCTCGCGCCATTGTCTCTACTCGTTTACTGCTGCTTAATGCGGTTACTTAACTACCACTCCTTTGCTGATACTTTTATGACCATCTTAGTGTTATTACCAGCACTGTTGTATTGGCAAAAAGGATTGAAAAATCAACCTGTCTGCAAATAATACTGAGCAGTTAATTTTAGGTGTTATTTTTTTCAAAATAGAGATGAAAAAAATAGTGGCAGTAAAGGATGACGCCTGTATTATCGAAGCTCTGATTTATTGCTTACGGCGGCAAGGTTTCGATGTGATTAGCGCCGTGACTGATATTTAAGGTTCAGTGCTTATAAATCAATACTTTCACCCTGTCATTTTATTAGATCTATCGCGTTATAGAAAATGAGCCATATATGTTGAAATCATCTTTGTTCAAACCCAGTTTATTGCGCCGTTTATTTGTTGGGTATGTCGTTCTTATATTAAGTCTAACCATTATTGTAAGTGTATTAATTAGCCGGCAAACCACTGAAAATACGCTACAAGAGACCCACCATTCATTGTTTATTCGCGCACAGTTTTTAGCTGAATTATCAAAACATTTATCGCCTTTCTCAGCTCAAACCTCATTAATACCCCTTAATCAGACTATTGTTGAGTTGGGCAAAAAAACACAAAGTAGATTAACGCTTATTAGCGAAAATGGCACAGTATTAGCTGACTCCCAAAAATCGCCCCTGAGCATGAATAATCACGCTAACCGTCCCGAAATTATCGCAGCACGGCAACAAAATATTGTCCCCACCACGCGATTTAGCAATACTTTACATAAAGATATGGTTTATCTCGCACTGCCAGTCATGACTGAGCAAAAAATTCAGGGTTTTGTTCGAGTGTCTTTACCCTTAACTATTATAGATAAAAAATTAACGCAATTACGTTTGGCATTGGCACTCAGTGCCTTTATTTCAGCGTTAGTCGCGTTAATTTTGGGTTATTATTTTGCGAAACGTTTTTCAGCACCTTTAATCAAAATAACGGCAGTCGCAGAGGCAATCTCTAAAGGTGATTATAGTAAACGTATTATTACTCATCAAAAAGACGAAATAGGTTTATTGGCAGATGCCTTCAATCTGATGGCACAAAACTCCGAGCAACGTCTTAATGAAATTGAAACGGACCGTAACCGCTTAGCTATGATTTTTACGGGTATGGTGGAGGGGGTTATTTATGTTAATGAGCACCTGCAGATTATCCACATGAATCAGGTGGCAGCAGAGATGTTTAACCTGTCTGCTAGCAGCTCTATTAAGCAACCTCTGGAAGAACAGATTAAGGTACCTGAAATAGTATCGGCGGTGCAGGATGCTATTGCACAACAAGGTGTGGTAAAAGCGCAATTACACCATGATGACCATACTAAAAATGGTGAGGTGATTGATATTTATGTTGCCGCGCTCAGTAATGATTTAGGTGAGTCCGTTGGCGCAGTAGTGGTACTCAACGATATATCTGAGCTTGCTTATTTAGAAAGAGTACGCCGTGATTTTGTTGCCAATGCCTCCCATGAGCTTAAAACGCCGATCACTGTGATCCTTGGCTTAGCTGAAACCATATTAGATTATAAAGATATGCCAGAGAACATGCGCACTAGATTTATGGGTGATATACAAACACAAACATTGCGCCTTTCTTCGTTAGTTACTGATTTGATGAGTATATCTCGTTTAGAAACAACTCAAAATGGCATTGTCTTTGAAACAGTAGACTTAACTGCCAGTGTCAAAAATGCGCTTACTAATGTCAGTAATATTTGCCGGGAAAAAAAAATAACGCTTTCAAATAAGTTGCCAAATGGAAAAGTATTAATCAATGGTGACAAGCAAGAAATAAATCAACTCATTGATAATCTGATCGGTAATGCCATTAAATACACGCCTTCGTTAGGTCATGTTAGTGTGGCTCTGCAAGTGTTAGGCGAGCAGGCACAGATAATAGTAAAAGATACCGGAATCGGTATCAGTTTTGCGCATCAGCAACGTATTTTTGAACGCTTCTATCGTGTCGATAAAGCTCGTTCCCGGGATTTAGGAGGCACAGGGTTAGGCCTGTCCATTGTAAAAAATATTGTTGAAAAACATAACGGGACTATCTCAGTGAGCAGTTTCGAAGATCATGGTTCGACGTTTACCCTGTTGCTGCCACTGAATTAATGTGAATATTAAATTAAGCAGCGCGCACCTTTTACATCGCAACAGTAGAATCGATTGAAATTACGCTTGTTCGAGAGCAATAATGCGATCTAACTTACTGTTTGAGGCTATAAATTTTGTTATAAAAAGAACTATGATTAATGAATAAACGATCTGTGTATACAAGCTGATGCTTTATTGCAGCGCTCTGGGAGAGTATTATGTCAACAGGAAAACATAAGCGTAAAAAGTTCAATAACTCGAATAAAAATAAGAGCCTAAAAAATACTGATAAACACCCTGGTGTGATCAGTAAATATCCTCAGCTTTTCCTTTTTGTCGGTGTATCGTTAATCGTAACCGGTATCTCTTTAATTACTATTGGTATACCCAATAATGCAAAAATTGGACTGGCAATGCTGTCCATTTTTTTTGGCATAACAACCGCCATTTTTGCCAACTCAGCCCTACCTAAGAAGCAATAAAACAGATAAAATGCTGCAAACTGTGTAAATTAGTTTGAAGGTAAAGGAAAGAGAGAGGGATAATAAAAACCTCTCTCCGCAACGAGCAACAACTGTGCTGATTAAGCGCGTTTACGTCTGCTGAATGCTGCTTTTTATGCTAGAATGCTTACCTTCTAAGGTTATTACCTTTATGCCCAACTGTTTATTTATTAATCATACCCCTGAGATGCCAAATGCTATTTTCCACCCTTAAATTAAGCGATCCGATTGTCAAAGCGGTAACTGAACTAGGTTACCAAACCCCGACACCTATTCAAGAACAGGCGATTCCTGTTATTTTAGCGGGTAAAAACCTGATCGCCGCTGCGCAGACAGGCACAGGTAAAACAGCCGGTTTTGCATTGCCTATATTACAGAACCTGATTGATGCGCCTGCCGTGCGGGCAAAGCGTATTCGCGTCTTAATCCTGACACCCACTCGAGAACTGGCTATACAGGTTGAGAGTAATATTGCCGAATACGGAAAACATCTGCCCCTTAAATCGATGGCCATGTATGGTGGCGTTGACTCCGAGCCGCAAAAGCAGCGCCTGATCGAAGGTGTTGATATTTTAGTCTCCACACCGGGGCGGTTATTGGATATGTATACTAGCAGAGCTATCCATTTTGATGAGATAGAAGTGTTAGTCATAGATGAAGCCGACCGTATGCTAGATATGGGGTTTTTGCCTGATATTAATAAAATTGTTGAACGCTTGCCCTTACAAAGACAGAACCTGCTGTTTTCAGCCACGCTTTCTGATCAAGTGCGTTTTTTAGCTAGAACGGCCATTACCGATGCGGTTGAAATAGCTATTTCTCCTGATTACAAAACAGCGCCACAGATTGAGCAATGCTTAATTAGTGTTGATAAAGATAATAAATCTGCATTGCTGAGTCATTTGATCAATGAAAATCAGTGGCAACAAGCACTTATTTTTATCGAAACCAAACGTGGCGCGGCTAAGTTAGTCAGTCAGCTTGAAAAACGCGGCATTAAAGCTGAGGCTATTCATAGTGGTCGCAGCCAGGCAGTGCGCACACAACTATTAGCGGACTTTAAATCGGGGCAACTCAAGTTTTTGGTGGCGACCGGGATTGCTGCACGTGGTATCGATATTGACTCACTTAGTCGTGTGGTTAATTATGATTTACCCGACGAGGCCGATGATTATGTGCACCGAATTGGTCGTACAGGTCGAGCGGGCGCATCGGGTGAGGCTATTTCATTTGTTTCCAGAGATGATTTTAGAAACCTGTGTGCTATCGAAAATCGTTTGGGTGAATTTATTACCCGCGAAGAAATTGCCGGATTTGAGCCAAAATTAGTGGTACCTGCCTCGAATGCAGCCCATGCACCAAAGAAACCCCAAAAACCCAGACGTCATAACGCCAAGGGCAAGTAGTCTAATCGCTGAGAAAAATACAGCCAAACCATTGGGAAACGCAGGAATCTGTCTTTTCAAGTAGTTTGGCTCTTATTCATTTTGTGACTGGCCACTGCTTGCCCTTAATTTAAGAGTTAAATTGATTGATAGTAGTGGTTTCTAACCTAAGTTTCTATTCTATATTCATGACCTAATTTCATCATTCCCTTCAATAGAAAAGGGATCAACAATTATTGTACTCAGACTTATACTGGAGTCTTTACTCTGTGTAGCTTGCAACACTTTGGTATACCTTTAATTTTATTACAAAAAATCACCGGATATACTTCATCATAAAAATGAATAGGCTTATTTAAGTCCGAAAGCATTAATAACTAAATTGATTGATAGCGAGATTTTCCCCCGCTTGATTTTGTAGCTCAACTTTCCATTCTCCGTGCATATTAGGCTGAATAAACTTACTTGAGTAACTTCTCCAACGATTAGCGCCTACCTTTACTTTGATCTTCGCTATATTTTTGCCATTCAAGCTCCATTGGTAATAGACAGTTTGATCTTTTAATCCATTAACATCAGAGTATGCATACACAGTCGCAATATTGTTACTGTCAAAATGAATGTTTTCGAGAGTGCCGATCGGTTCATTGCTTTTTACCGCTTGAGAAATAATAAAACGAGAGACATTATCGGAGAGTGATTTTTTCCGGTATTGAGTGAACAGATGCTCGGAAACAAACTTTTTCTCAGCTTCTGCGGGTTCAAGAATGGTGATATCTTTAGTTTTGTCAGCTCCTACTGGCTCATTCGAAGCTACTGAAGGCGTTTTTCTGCTCTCTATTTTAGGTGCGCTTTTTTCTGCTGCCAAAAGCCTTGTTACCGTCAGCTGAGACTCTTTTTGCGATGCCATTTGAACGGTCTCTTTTTTTAGCGAGGACGAGATAATCTTGTCTGCGACTGATTCGCTATCAATTTGATCTTGATTTAAATAATAGGATCCACCGCTAACCAGCAAGGCGATTGCAACAATCGCAGTTAAGGAAATGCCTATGATTCTTCCCCAGTGGTAAGTCCAGCGCTTTTTTTCTTCAGGTGCTGGGTCTTTCTCTGGGCGAAAGTTGATGCGGATGGTGAGTTTTTTGGATTCATTCATTTTATGATGCTCACTACGTTGATAAGCGTTATGATATTGTTGAATTATGACCTTAATAGAATAATACCAAGCTGATTAAATTTCTGTTTTTTTATTTGCAAACTAGGCTTTATTCACGATTTTGTCTTGCGTACTTAATGCCGAACTTGCAAATATAAAAAAGATCAATCTGTTTTAGCGATTAGTATCATTCATGCTTTATTTTAGCCTATTATTTGCCTGATGCGAGGATCGGCTCGACGGCAGAGAGATGAGCTGCAAATTATATAAAAATCAGGGGTTTCGCAGAGGGGTTATAAATATGGACTTAGAGACTGCCTTATTCGTTCAGATTAACTATTTACAGTGTCATTTTTATCAGTCTTAGCAGTTGCTGTCTATTGTGATGTAATATCCTTCCAATTTTTTATTTATTGCTAACTCTTTCGAGGTACACCTTGTTTTCTATTCCCGCTTCATTTTGGTTGAGCTTATATTTTATTAGTTTCTTTTTTATCTGGGGAATATTTTTACCGTTTTGGGGTATTTGGTTATCGGGTAAGGGAATGTCCAGTGAAAGTATAGGTTTGTTCTTTTCGATCGGTCTGCTTTTAAGGTTTGTCAGTAATCTGACTTTATTACCCAGAGTCAGCAGTGCGAAATCCACATTACGTTTATTAAGAATATTAGGATTTTTCACTGTATTAGCTTTTGCCTTGTTATTATTTTTTAATGGTTATATGTGGTTAGCCGGCATTACATTAGTTGTCAATTTTATAATGGGACCATTGGCGCCTTTAGGTGATCTTATTGGCGCCCGTTTAGTGAATCAAATTCAGCTCGATTATGGCAGGGTTCGTTTATGGGGCTCTTTTAGTTTTATTGCCGGCTCAACCAGTGTCGGTTGGTTGATTGTTGGGTTGGGAAACGATGCTATTTTATGGTCAATTACAGGTGCGGCACTAATAATGTGGTTAGTTTCATTATTAAACTTATCACCACAGCTACAGGATGAAATTGATTTAAATCCAGAGGAAAAAAAATCTCTTTTTACACTCTTTAGACGGCCCGGTGTACTGTTATTTTTAATTATTGTTGGCTCAATTCAGGGCAGTCATGGTGCTTTTTATGCTTTTGGCACGATTCACTGGAATGAAATCGGTCTTTCAGGTGTGAGTATTGCGTGGTTATGGGCAATCGGTGTTTTTGCTGAAATATTATTAATGCGTTTTAACCAAAAATTATTTATTAACTGGTCAATTAAGCAGATGCTGTTATTGGGGCTTATTGCCGCGATAATCAGGTGGTTGGTATTCTCCGTCAGTGATGATTTTTATGTGCTGGCAATTTTTCAAACCTTTCACGCATTAACCTTTGCGGTGACACATTTAGCGGCTATTCGTTATATTAGTTTGCAAAAAAACTCAGAGATGGTTTCTTATCAATCACTCTACTCTGGAGTGGCATTAGGTTTAATGCTGGCTGGATTCACTTATCTTTCCAGTCTTTTTTACGAAGAGCTGCAGGGTTATATCTTTTTAATTATGTCTTTATTGTTACTGCCTGTTTTTTGGTGCATTAAAATATGGAAAGCTAAATAAGCTAACACCCTTTTTAGTTTTAAAAATAGTTTATAAATTAATTTGAAAAGTGAACTTATAAGGTATTTCTTAGACAAAACATTGTTACTGCTAAGGCAATCGGTTTTTACATTGAATTATCAAAAATTGCCCCCAAATAATTACCAGTAATATTTTAATTTTAGGAGTCAGTATGTTTGCAAAGTTATTTTTAACTATGGTCAGCGTTTCTTTGTTAGAGATTTATGTTCTGATCAAAGTGGGTGGTTTTTTAGGTGCATGGCCTACCATCGCCTTAGTGGTGCTCACCGCATTTGTTGGCTCTGCATTAGTACGTAGTCAGGGTTTACAGGTATTAAGACAATTCCAGCAACGCATTGCCCAGGGAGAGTCTCCTGGTCAGGAGTTAATTGAAGGTTTCATGTTACTTGTGACTGGGGTGTTACTGGTCACGCCTGGTTTTGTAACGGATTTTTTAGGGTTGTTAATTTTACAGCCAAGCATTCGCAGTATGGTGGCTAAATATATATTGGCTAATGTTAAATTAAATTCAGCAATGTCCGGCGGATTTTCCCAATCATCAAGCCGCTCAACTTTTGGTGATAAAAAAGCGGATGGAAATATAATCGAAGGTGAGTTTGAACGTAAAGACGATAATAAAGACAAGTAGCAGATAAGTATCTGCAGGTTAAATTTTTATTAAATAAATGTCTGTAAAAGAGATCTAAGTCATAAAATTATCGTGGCTTGCTAATATCTTATTGTTCGCTTTTTATTGTCAAGCTAACATAAAATAATGGTGAAATAAAAGCGCAAGACTTTATAAATGGAACTTAACAGGGGTCAAAAGTGAATATCAAGAAATCTATTACATTACGAACGTTTAAAAAATACCAACCACGCAAAATTGCCAAGTTTGTCCGAGCGTTTTTTAACGGTCGTATATTTATTGTTGGCTTAGGCCGATTAAGGGTTATTGAAGGAAAAGTTGTAGCTTACCAACATCAAAAAAACGATAAAATTTTTCTGGTGACTGTCAGTGAAATCAATCGCATCATTAATGAATTATCGCAGCCTAAAGTTGCAAGTCTTTAACCAGTTATAACGCAGAGTAGGCGTGTCTGTCTGCTCGATACTACCCATGTTGGTATTTAACGTATTGATTTATAGTGATTAAATTTTAATTCTCAGGTGTCTATTCTCGATTTGTAGAATCTCGCATTTTCAGTAGCTGGTTTATATTAAGCACTGCCATTTTAAGGCAGTTTTTTGTAAAAAATTATTTTTTTATCCTTTTTACTCTTGAAAACTGATTTTTAAGCACCATCTATCAGCTACGTACAAGTATCTATTACCCTGAGGAAAAAACATGACTATTCGTCCATTACATGACCGAGTTATTTTAAAGCGTACTGAAAAAGAAACTAAATCAGCTGGTGGTATTGTCTTAACAGGCAGCGCAGCTGAAAAATCGACACGTGGTGAAGTCCTTGCTGTTGGTAAAGGCCGCATTTTAGATAACGGTGAAATTAAACCTCTTGACGTAAAAGTGGGAGATATTGTTATTTTTAGTGAAGGTTACGGCTTAAAAACAGAAAAAATTGAAGGCGAAGAAGTCCTTATTTTAAGTGAAAACGATATCCTTGCTGTCGTTGAATAACGCCTACCTGCTTTTTTAAAGATCGAAAAGTAAGACTCTCAATATTAAAGATTTAAAGGAAAATAATAATGTCTAAAGAAATTAAATTTGGAAACGATGCTCGTATTAAAATGTTAAACGGCGTTAATATCTTAGCTGATGCAGTTAAAATTACTTTAGGACCAAAGGGCCGTAATGTTGTCATCGATAAAAGTTACGGTGCGCCACAAATAACCAAAGACGGTGTAACTGTCGCTAAAGAGATCGAACTTGAAGATAAGTTTGAAAACATGGGCGCACAAATGGTTAAAGACGTTGCCTCGCAAACCAATGATGCTGCGGGTGACGGAACAACAACGGCAACAGTATTAGCGCAGGCTATTATTGCAGATGGTTTAAAAGCCGTTGCAGCTGGTATGAATCCGATGGATTTAAAACGCGGTATTGATCAAACAGTAAAAGCGGCTGTTGCCGAGTTAAAAAAATTATCTACACCTTGTTCAGATTCAAAAGCAATCACACAGGTAGGCACTATCTCTGCCAACTCGGATCATGAAATTGGTGAAATCATTGCGCGCGCGATGCAAAAAGTAGGTAATCAGGGTGTTATTACTGTTGAAGAAGGTCAGGGTCTGGAAACTGAACTAGACGTGGTTGAAGGTATGCAGTTCGATCGTGGTTACCTGTCTCCTTATTTCATGACTAATCATGAATCCGGTACAGTTGAACTTGAAAATCCATATATTCTATTAGCAGATAAAAAAATTGGTAATATTCGTGAATTATTGCCTACATTAGAAGCTGTTGCAAAAGCCTCTAAGCCATTACTGATTATTGCGGAAGATGTAGAAGGTGAAGCATTAGCAACATTAGTCGTTAACAATATGCGTGGTATCGTGAAAGTATGTGCTGTTAAAGCACCTGGTTTTGGTGATCGCCGTAAAGCAATGTTACAAGATATTGCAACATTAACGGGCGCTACGGTTATCTCTGAAGAGATTGGCTTAGACATGGAAAAAGTCCAACTTGAAGATTTAGGTCAGGCTAAACGTATTGTTATCAATAAAGATGAAACTACTATTATTGATGGTGTTGGTGACGAGTCTGCTATTCAGGCACGAGTAAGCCAAATTAAACAACAAATTGAAGCTTCTACGTCGGATTACGATAAAGAAAAACTGCAGGAACGTTCAGCTAAATTAGCTGGTGGTGTTGCAGTTATTAAAGTTGGCGCATCAACAGAAGTGGAAATGAAAGAGAAAAAAGATCGCGTAGATGATGCATTACATGCAACACGTGCTGCGGTTGAAGAAGGTGTTGTTGCCGGTGGTGGTGTCGCTCTGGTACGTGTCGCTGCTATATTAAAAGATTTAAAGGGTGATAATGAAGATCAGAATGTTGGTATTCGTGTTGCATTGCGTGCAATGGAATCACCATTGCGTCAAATCGTAGAAAACTGTGGTGAAGAAGCCTCTGTTGTGGCAAATAATGTACGCCAGGGTGAAGGAAACTATGGTTACAATGCAACTACGGGCGAATACGGAGATATGTTAGAAATGGGTATTATTGACCCAACTAAAGTAGCTCGTAGCGCACTGCAGTTTGCCGCATCGGTAGCAGCGCTTATGATCACCACAGAATGTATGATCACCGATCGTCCTGTTGCGGCTGCAGCCGCCGCGCCTGATATGGGCGGCATGGGTGGTATGGGCGGTATGATGTAAAAATCATCCTTTGATTATTTCATAGGAACGCATAACGTTTCAAAAGCCCTGAAAAACCCTGTTTTTCGGGGCTTTTTTTTATCTGTTTTTTGCTGTGAGTACAATTAAGCAGCAGACAACGCAATCATAATCCTGAAGATTTTAAAGTGGTTAGCGGGGTGTTATCTACTCTCCATTTCAGCACTAGCGAGATTTTGTGTTTGTTTAATTGTCCATCCTTGATTGTCCACGTACACTATCGACGACTTAAATAGCCCGCATTCATTATTCGGAATTTAAAGATTATATTTTTGGCATGATGTTTTTAAAACGCCTCTCCGATCCCTTCACGGGGGAAGGCGCGGATAGTACGATCTAATTTTTACGCTAAAGAAATCAAGAAAAATGGTAGATAAGCGCCCTCCAGTTGGTAAGTAGCATTCAAGTAACTTGTAAAATACCGCTTATGGTCAATAGTCGTTATTTCTAAAGACGGCCTTTAGAATAGAGCACTGACGGCTGATAGGTTTTAATAATACCAAAAGAAATAATTAAGTGATCAGATTTGTCCACTCCCTTTGACAGAGCGTTTTTACCTGCTCCACCTGATGCCTAAAGTGATTCCATCCCCGGCTAACCTGCTCAACTATATGTTCATAATCTTTAAATGCAAAATTGGCCAAATCATTGTCTCTTAACCATGCCCAGACCTGTTCAATTGGATTTAGCTCTGGCGAATAAGGGGGAAGGTGCATAATGGCTAAATTATGAAATTTAATTGCTGTCTTATTTGAGTGCCAACTAGCACGATCCATGATAACAATCGCATAGCGTTCTTTCGGTGTCGCATCTGCTATCAACTGAAGATGTTTTTGCATCATTTCCATGCTTAATACGGGGCTAATCAGGGCTTCTGTTTTTCCTGTTGCGGGGCAAACTGCACCATAGATATGAGCGGATATAAATTGCTGCTGCCTTACAACGCTTGGGCGAGTGCCTTTTTCTGCCCATACTCTGGTCGTTGTATTTTGTTGTCCAAATCGTGCTTCATCTTGA
>JBLHWW010000091.1:0-15195 GCA_047629075.1 Psychromonas sp.
TTTTAGCGGTACAAATAATGGCTTTCACACAAGTTTAGAATCTCTGTAACGGGTGAAATTTACTTTGTATTTCTAATATTTAACTTATATCGCTTGATGTTAACTGCTATAATATGGCTTTAAATATTTGACATTTACGTAGTTATCAAGTGAAAGTAATGAATGAAATTTTCTTCTTATTTTTTTGTTTTTTACCTATGTAATATTAGTCACATTTTACTCCTTTAAATTACAATGTGGTATCCAATAAAATGAAACTGAAGGCCGTCATCTTTATATCTAAACTACGTTAAAAGACAATGTCCTGTCCTGTGTTGTGAAGTAATCTAACTTAAGATGGCTTATTTTTTATAATAAAAATCAGGGCATCGTTGTTTTTTGTGATTTCTTATGCACTTTAAGTGATTTTCTCCCGGGCGAATATAATGAAATTCACAATCTTTTAAGAGAATATAACCATTATTTACAGATTTCAGTATGATTTTTTTTTCGGAATAGATGTAAAATAACATCCGAAGTGGCGTAATTTAAAGCACCTCTTTAATATGACAGAATGGTTTTTTTTATGAAAAAAAAGAAAGGTTTTACCTTCATTGAATTACTGATTGTAATCGCTATTATTGGAATGTTGACTGCTATCGCTTTCCCCTCTTACCAGGAGCATATCCGCACCGCTAACCGAATTGTTGCACAACTCACGTTGACCAAGCTGGCACAACAGTTTGAACGAACTAGTGCGCGTCAAGGCAAATATCCGAAGGGCGATGATGCGGATGAGATTATAGACGCAACAGCTCCTCCTGATAGTTATACTCTTTCAGTAGTGAGTGATGCTGACGCAGGTACTTTTACGATCGCCGCTACGCCTATTGCCGGATCCGTAAATGATGGTGACAAATGCGGGGACTTAAGTATAAATCAAGCGCAACAAACTACTCCTACATCTAATGATTGCTGGAATTAAGATGAGATTTTATTCAGTAAAAAACTCACTGGGCATGACTTTACTCGAATTGTTAATCGTTCTTGCTATCATTGTTATTTTAGCCTCAGTCGGCATCCCTAGCTATCAGACATTTATAGCCAATGAGCGTTTTGCTATCGCCAGCAATGAACTATACAACGCTTACCGCTTTGCGCGCAATGAAGCAATAAAAACTTCGAGTTCAATGATCTTGAAGCCAAAAACTGGGGGATGGGTTAATGGCTGGCAGGTGACTGATAACAGCGACACTGTGCTGTTGGTCAGTAAAAAACCCCATGACAGCATTACCGTCACTGGCGTTGAAGTGACTGTAGAAGGGATGGGTGCATTATCTGACGGTGGTGTAACATTTTCGATTACAGGACCTGGTGGAAAGCTCAATTGTTTGTCTGTGTTGTCCAGCGGACAAAGCCAATTAAAACCAGAGGCCTGCTCATGAGAATATCTGAAAAAGGATTTACTCTATTTGAAGTGTTGGTATCAATGTTTGTTACTGGCGTGGCGCTACTTGGAGTCGCACAGATAGAGGTGTATATTCTAAAATCATCGCAGTCGAGTTTTGACTATACGGTTGCAACTATCAGGGCAAATAGCTTTGTGGATGCGGTTTGGGCGGAGTGTTATACAGAGAGCGCATCCGCTAGTGCCTATAGTGATATTCGCGCTGCTTGGGTAACTGAAATAAGTGCGGCGGGTATGACTACTTATGACACTGAGCCCCCTGCTGCATATAATCAGGATATGGTGGTGAAAATTAGCTGGACTGATCTGCGATTTGCGAACGATGCTGCTGCCAATAGTACCTTAACCTTAAGTGTAAGATTCCCTAATGACAGTTGCGGGACTTAATAATATGCAGACTAATAATTTTAACAAAAAAAAAACACAGCAGGCTGGGTTTTCTCTACTTGAACTGCTGGTTGCTATGATGGTTAGTTTAATGCTGATTTTTGCCTGCACTACACTGTACAGCTCATTAAAAATCAGCATGACCACTGCTCAGGAGCTGGGAAAAGCGCAGGAGTCATTGCGGGGGGCATTTTATTTAATGTCGCGTTCTGTTTATCAAGCTGAGAGTGTCACTATTAGTGGAGCAGGTGACCAACTAAGAGTTACTTATAACCCTCCTCTTACCGGAGATATATACGGTTGTTTGGGAAAGCCCATTTCTACTGCTGGTAGAACTGATACTTATTCCTCGAACGGTGCAGGATTATTTTGTGATGATGGTAGTGGTGCGGAGCTGATTGCATTAGATATTAAAAATTTAAATTTCACAAAAATTAACGATGCTAGCGGTACTATCAATCGCTTAACAGTGACAATGAAAATAGAGGGAATGCCTGCTTCGTTATTTGATGATGGTGGGCTGACGTTTATCTTAGCCCTACGACAAAAAATATTATTGGATTTGGCTCTATAATATTTTAAACAGAAAAAGTGTATTGTATTGGTACCTGTGCTTATAATCACGACTATTACCTCTACGTTGGCATTTTTACAACTCCATAATAATCGTCTGCTGGAGCGGATTGCGGGTAATCAACAAAAATAAATCAGTGCGCGGCTTGCTGCGGAAAAAAGAGCGTTTAACGCTTTCTAATATATAAAATTTCAAAGTGAATATGGTACGTCAAATGATCAGATAATAAGCAGTCTGATTAAATCTGCAAAGGTGAATTTTTCTGCTAATGAGCCTTACTCTTTTCCTTCAGATAATAATTCTTCCATACTTAGCAGTACAACAGTTGTTACCTTAGTAAGTAAAGGCGAATTTAGCGGTGCCACTGCTTACTTAAAAGCAATAATCACAACCCTTAATGGCCCTGGTGGCGTAGGCAAAGTAGTCTCATACTGTTCTATTTATTCTTACTATCTGGACAAAGATAGCACAGTGACAGCGTTAGTTAGCTGATACTGTGGAGCCAGTGCAGTGATTGTGGCCAAGCCTTTATGCGGATATATCCATTACAGCTTTGACTCTTAATATAGCGAATACAAAGGAGCAGCGGCACATAATGTCGAAGTGACAGCGGCGGTAATAGAAATAGCTGGGATAACGGATGCAATGGAGAAAGCTAATCGGACAGGTGAGGTTGCGGCAGCTGAACTCACCGTAAGTGGATAAACCATTACCGTTGACGGCGATGTTACTTTCTATTTACAAGGTAATATAACCACTCAAAATGCTACATTCGTCCTAGCTGATAAAGCAGTTCATTAACCCTATTGACTGCTCGCTACATCGATATAGGTTCTAATAGCACTACTGTTTTTTGCAGATGGCGTTTATAACGACGGTAACGCACTGAGAACTAGTTAAGACGGTGAAGTTCCTCTGACCATCTATTCATTTTATGCAAGCGAAACAGATGACGATATTACCTTAGCCGTAACCAGTAATGCCGATACTTATGTACAGGTTTATGGGCCACTGGGTAATGTATCGTTAACAGGAGGAGGCAATATTTTTGTTTTGGCAAGTACGGGTGAAGTTGGCAATGCCACTGCTTATTTAAAAGTAATACTCAAAACCAGTGAAGGAAGTGCAGAAGGCTTATTTGATAATGCAGTTGTTGCCTGTGAAAGTCTGACGCTGAAAGGGCAAGCATTTATGGTTATTCTGGTCGACTTTACTCTGAATCTACATCTAATAGTAATGGTGATGTTAGTGTAAAAAGTGGTAGTAAAACGTTAGCTTAAAAGGCAAGGGAGAAATTAAAGGTGCAATCTCAGAATATACTGGTGAATGTGTGATCCGCTTGTTATAACTAATTCTGCAGATGAGAATGTAGATCCTGTTCTCCAAGAAATAAGCTTAATTACACAATAGTTAGGAGATTACTACGATTTCCATAAGTTCGAAATAACTAAGGATTCAACTAATACGTTTGATGGCTCTATCGTTGATATATTTATTCTGGGAACCCTGGATATTTTAGGCCAAAGTACAGATGTTTATGTTTTTGATGATTTAAGAGCATAAAAGATAAAACCATTAAAATATCAGGTGATATTACTTTCTATATAAAAGGTGATATGAACATTCAAAAAAAAATTCATCTTAGTTGGTGATAGTTCTCTAACGATATATATTGCGGGAAAAATAAACATTAAAAATGATTCTAATGTTTTACTGATAACCATGTTAGCTCTGCGTTAACGGTATACTCTTCTAGTGACTCAAGTGACGCGGTCAAGCTTTCGGGCGACGCCGATATTTGTATTAACCTTTATATTCTGAATGGAAAGGTTAAATATAGTGGTAAGGAGACATTATGGGGGTGATATGGGCAAAGGAAGTTGATCTGTCGGGCCAAGAAAGAATAGATTACGATGAAGGTCTGGCTGACCTTGAAACTAGCTGCAACGGTGAAGCTAAAATATCATATTGTGCTTTTTATTATTACTATCCGAAAGATAACGATACCCCGGATATTTTGGATGTGTCGGCATACAGCGGTTACTGCGGAGGCATAGTCGAAGAAGTGGACGATGACAAGGACAAAAAAAGATAAAGACAAAAAGGACTGAGGTTACTAAGGATACTAATCCTAAAGTACTCATCCGACTGTAGCCCATATGTTGATAGTTATATGAATGTATTATGGTCTAGCATAAGCGATCTCGAAGGGTGTTAAAAAAGTTGTGTCAATGGGCATTAGAGATTGGGGTGATAATTGCCCCTAGAATTACATTTTGGACTTCTGAAAAGTGATACTTTTTTGAAGTTTATTGATCTTAGCGTAATAACCCCTGGTATTTTCATTCAAGCCTAGTTGCCTGAAATAAGAAAAGTTTGCCCAGTAAACCGCATTTTAAAATTTTTATTATCTTTTAATAGTAAGTAAATTCTTGACTATTATCTGCGGTGATCATTACTGTCGTTTCTGATTTATTACCTACAAGATGAAACTAGACTAGTTACCAGGGCCCTTGTCAATACCTAAACCCATCTCCCAATTTCTCACTTGTGGCTGCTGATCGTTGATTTTTTAATAAAACAACCATTTTTACCTGTATCATGAGTGAGCTCACCGCTAATAGTAGATTGACTATATTCATTTTCATTTTGACTTTGACTTGTTTTATTTAGTGCATAAATCTAGCATTTTATGTCCATTTATGGCGACTGAGCGATTAGCATATATTTAGCCGCGCGTTTTTTTCAAGTTATGCACTTATTATTTGAATATAAGAGATGAAAGTATGAAACAAAAAGGATTTGTGCTGGTATCCGTGCTTGTAATCACGACTATCACCACTATGTTGGCATTTTCGCAACTCAAAACTAATAGTCTGCAGGAGCGAATGGCCGGCAATCAACAAAAAGAAATCAATGCGCGGTTGGATGCAGAAAAAGGTATTTTTGATGCTTTAAAAGAGATAAAAGTGCAACGTGAACTTGGTCTTTCAAATGATCATATAAGCACTAACTTAAACACTGAAGATATCGTTTCCAATTCTTCTGGCAATATTTTTGTCTTGGCAAGTACAGGTAAATTTGGCGGAGCCACTGCTTATTTAAAAGCAATACTCAAAACCAGTGAAGAGAGTGAAGAAATATTCGACAATGCCATTGTTGCTTGTGATGGTGTCACGGTGTTGGGGAGTGCAAAAATTGATAGTTTTAAAGGCCAATCTTATGCTGATTCTATTTCAGAAAATGGAACTATAGCTAATGGTAATGTAAAAGTGATAAATGGTGTGGTTACTCTAGGGAATGGGTCAGGTAGTGATAATAAAGGCGTATTTGGTAATGTAACTGCAAAGTCTATTTCTGGCAGCCTTGATCTTATTAAGGGCGGAGGAACCGCTGTCACTGGTTATGAGGGGGATCCGGCTGACTGTTATCCGCTTAGTATCACTGATTTGATGACGAATATTGCAAACGAAGGTGGAACTGACCGATTAAACTATAGTAGTTCGGATGATTTTACTGACGGAAATACTTATGTTTACGATGATTTTAACATAAGTCAAAATGATATTGTAATAACGGGTGATGTCATCGTTTATATAAAAGGTAATATGACCACTGCTAATACAACATTTACTCTGTCGGATACAACCCCTAGCTCATTAACAATATATATTAAGGGGGCAATATCTATTGGGGCACAAAGTAATATTTTTGCCGATCAGTATGTTAGTGATAATGGCAAGATCCCGTTAACAGTCTATTCCTCTAAGAACACAGCTGATGCAGTGACGCTTAGCGGTAATGGCGATATTTATATGAACCTTTATGCGCCTTTAGGAACCGTTGCTTACACAGGCAATGGAAATATTATGGGTGCTATACGCGGAAAAATTGTTAATATTTCCAGCAACGGTGGTTTGCATTACGATGAAGGTCTAGGTGGTATTGAAAGTAGCAGCAGCATAACAAAAGTCTCATACTGTGCTATTTATTATTACTATCCGGAAGATCCCAGTGCCGTGGAGACTTTGAATGCTGGGGCATACAGCGGTTACTGCGGCGAACATATATCCCCGTTTGAATCCTATGCTGCAATAGCAGGTGGCTATATAAGTATAGCCGCAAGCTCCACAGTAAATGGAGCTCTCGCTGCACAAGGGTACGTTTCTATCGGTGCTAATTCTGTAGTTCAAAACATCTATGCTGGCGATTATGTGACCACAGATACTTTGTCTGACGTTAAAAATATCTTTTCAGTTGCTGCCACGACTATCGCGGCTAGCGCTACTGCCCAAACTATCTATGCCGGCGCTACTGTGACCATCGGTGGTCTGGCTACTGCCAAAGATATCTATGCCGAAGCCGCCGTTACCATAGGTGCGGGTGGTGATGTTAAGGGGGTCTATGCTGGCGCAGGCATCACGGGCACTTCGTACACTGGCGTTTTAACTGAGGAGGACAAGGAAGATTACTATGCAGATGAAGATGACTATGCTGAAATGGGCGATATACATAATGCTGATAATATGACAGACACGATGAAGCTGATAACGGACACACAGATCGCTTTATCTGAGCTCGAGCCATCCCCTGAAAATGGAACATTAGCTGCCACTATGGGAACACGCACGTTAGCGCCTGGTGTATGGGAAGGTAGTGCCCTGACTATAACTGCAAGCTCAACCATTACCTTTGATGCGGATGAGTCTACTGATAATGAAGACTACGTTTGGGTTATTAATCTTAGTGATGCGCTGACGGTGGGTGCGTCGACTAATTTCGAGATAATTGGTTTGGATGACACCGATAACGCTACTATCATTTGGAATGTAGGCGCTGCACTCACCATGGGTGCAGGCACCTCTTTCCGTGGTACCGCATTTGTAGGGGGACCCATTACCGCGGCGACTTCATCGGTTAGTTGTGGGCACTTGTATGCAACGGGCCTCATTAGTATCGGTAGCATTGGGGTAGACGTAGACAGTGAAGGTGATGCAGTCAGTTGCGAAAATTCAGATGCCGTCTTTACTTATCTGGAGGCACTTGATTAATTAGCCATAGTTACGCAGTGTAATACGTGCAATTTCTCAGAGCAAATGGTCGACTGTTATAGTTCGGCCATTTTTTTGCCCAATAAAAGTAATAAACAATAAAGCCATTAAATAGTTACTGGCGCGCAGTACCTGAATAGGTTTGTACTTTAGACAATTTAACACAACAACCATGCCACCCATTTTTCTAACTAATAACATAGCCTCTTTGAGCATTCATTTCGATAGAATTTTATGACTATTGATACGCATTGATTGAACTTATCTTAAAAAATTGGGCTTTAGATTGTGAAATATAAGGGATATGGCCGTTTTAATCAAGCGACAGAATATAGGATAATGGTAGCGTTAGAGGCGACAGCAGATGCGCTAGAGGTAGCGTTAGCGGAAGCTAAAGCGATTAAGAACGTTTCTGATGCTGCTTTTGATGATTGGAAGATAACAAAAACTATTTATAAGGCAGCAGAAACTGTTTATAAGACAGCAGAAAAAGCCGCTTTACAACTAATCCTGATGATAAAAAGAGCGCTTAATAAAAAGATTGGTTTTGTTTGAAAAACCGACCTTTTAACATTTAATCAAATCTTTCTTTGCTATCAGCATCCCGCGCAGTTTTTTTAAGGCTTTCCCCTGATTGACCACTTTCCAGGCTAAATATAAGGGAACAGCTGGCTTGGCGGGGTTTATCTGTAGTTCAAGCAACTGGCCATTTTGTAAAGAATCTTGAATTCGACAACGCGGTAAAAACCCGCAGCCGATGCCCGCTATCTGCGCCCTGATTTTATACTCCATACTGGGCACATAAAAATATTTATCTTTACTGATTACCGATTGTGTCTGCGCTACCCAGTTGCGCGCCGTATCGTGAGCAACCACTGCACGGTATTGGGCAATCACCGTATTATTTAACGGCTGTGTTTCTTTGGCTAAAGGGTGAGTTGGGCTAACGGCAAAAACCGGTTCAAAATCACAAAGATGTAGCGTTTGTATGCCTTTTTGTTTGGGAGCGGGACCCGGAACACCGATAATCATATCAATTTTATCTTCTGCTAATGCCTCCCAAGCACCGTTTAATATCTCTTCGCTAATATCCATTTCGATATTCGGACAAGAGGTTAAAAAATCATTAAACACAGAAAAAATAATGTTACTTTGTAAAATAGAATCGATGGCAATATTTAACTTGGGCTCCCAGCCATTGGCGATGGTTTGTGTCTTTACGGTGAGTCGCTCAACCGCCTCAAGGATCACGCGCCCCTCGTTAAGCAGGTTTTTGCCCGCCGGGGTGAGTACTGAACGCCTGCCCTGTTTTTGGAATATGGTGACCTGCAGCTGCTCTTCTAATTTTTGCACTATATAGGAGAGCGCCGAGGGAACCTTATTAAGCTGCTCGGCTGCAGCGGCATAACTGCCGCGTTTTTCAATCGCATCTAATACTGTGATTGCTTCAAGGGTGATGGCTGACCGCTGCATAGTAGGCTCCTTTTAGTCGGTAAAAAGTAGTCGGGAATAATTTTATTGTTCAAATAATTTGAAAAATGAATTTGATTTTAGCGCTTATTAAATAATAATCAATCTCTATACTTGAAGATCGCAAAGCAATCAGCTGAGGGTAGCAAAACGGTCAAAGGGGGATAATTAAACATCTTATCGGCAGAAAATCTTAGCGGTCACAGATAGTATCCGATTAAAAAAATTAATATTAAAATGCAAAGCTATTTTGATAAATATTTAGGATAAGGAAACCCGCTCTGATTATCGGGTTTCCTTATAACAGATTGTTAATGACGTTTTTTAGCGCGCATTTTTTTTGTCTGCTGCTGCAGTTCATGATCAAATTCATCGGGGAAGAAAATCAATCCTTCATTATTCTGATTTGGAAAAACCACAATAGCGAGTTCATCTCCCTCCAGACCACGGGTCCAACGGCTATGCCATTTCGCCAGAGAAATAGATTCTGGCTTACAGTGTGACCACTCTTCGGTCGCCCAGGATTCAGCAAACTCTCTATTCGGCCAAACCGGCACACAGTCCTCTTCTTCGGTATTTAGCATTACGCAACCATGTTCATCAACCAGTAACCAAATTTGCCCATTATTAACGACCTCTTTGAGTAAATAGTTGTAACGCTGCTGCGCATCATATTGTTGGATTTTTTGAATCTGCTGTTTGTCTAGCACGTTACTCATTTTAAGTGTCCTGTTGATGGCTAAAAACCTTTGCCTGATAGTCAAAATTTAGTTTATAAATATTATTTGTAACGTTATATAGCCTTATTATTTTACAGGGCATCGCCATCTTATAAGTGCGACTGCGGCTGCGCAGGATCGATTACTACTGCATTATCTAAAACCGGCACCATTACTATCGGTGGGTAGGTTTTAGTAATTGCACTGACCATTTTAATACGCGCCTCTTCGTGTTGATCATGTATGGTTTGTGCGCGCTTAAAATGCACTTCGCTGAGCCACTTGCTATAAGATATCCATTGATTGTCTTTGGTTTTATGCAAACGTGACCCGAGCGCTCCATGTTTTTCGATATTGCGATGAATTATTTCTGTCCAGCCTTCTTTAAAAGATTGCTCAGTCCCGGATTTTAGGTCCCAGCGAAAAAGTACATAGATCATGATCTCTCCAACATTATTGTGATAGTTATCTGTAAGCTTTTTCGAAAATCAGGTTTATGTCAATAGAAAGCACGTTAACGCGTTAACTTCGGCAATATTTTTTTATATGGTGCCCTAAACATTATGCATCTCTGGGCAGACCTTTTTCGATAGCGTTAATTAAGCGTTTTTTAAGGCGCTCATTAAATACCGGGATTTGATTCCGGTGTTGTTCAATTGCCCATTGTAGATGCTCATTTAACATCTCAGAGTGATTCTCAGCGAGTCTGTTTTTTAATGCGTCGACCACTGCCTCACTGGCTGGCGCATTACCTAATGCAACGCTTATATTACGCAGCCAGCGTTGATAACCGATACGGCGAATCGGGGAGCCTTCGCTATAGGTTAAAAACTCATCTTCAGTCCAATTAAATAATGCTAATAAGGATTTGTTTTGCAGCTGCTGACGAACCTGATAATCGCTTTCCTCAGTGGTATCGGCAAAACGGTTCCAGGGACAAATCAGTTGGCAATCATCACAACCGTAGATCCGGTTACCAATGGCTTTGCGAAATTCAATCGGAATGGCCCCCTGCAGTTCTATGGTCAGATAGGAGATACAGCGGCGTCCATCGACCACATAGGGTGCAACGATCGCCTGTGTCGGGCAGATTGTTAAACAGGCAACACATTTTCCGCATTTATTTTCGACGGGTTGATCAACGGGTAAAGGTAAATCAACCAGCAGTTCGCCAATAAAAAACCACGATCCAGCCTTGGCATCAATTAAAAGTGAGTGTTTGCCAACCCAGCCCAAGCCTGCCTTTTCAGCAAGGGGACGTTCTAATATTGGCGCGCTGTCAACAAAAGGACGGTAACCGAGTTCCCCAACTTCCAATTCAATTTTTTGTGCCAGCTTTTTAAGTTTTTTGCGCATCACCTTGTGGTAATCGCGGCCCAGTGCATAACGACTGATATAAGCGCTGTTTTTGTTTTTTAATGTACTGGCAAATTGGGCATTCTCCGGTAAATAATCCATGCGCACGGAAATAACCCTTAAGGTTCCGGGGAGCAGTTCATCGGGGCGCGCACGTTTCATGCCGTGCTTGCTCATATATTCCATTTCGCCGTGGTAATTGTTATCTAACCACGACTGTAATTTACCTTCCTGCTGCTTTAGATCAATATCTGAGATACCCACCTTCTGGAAACCGAGCTCTTTACCCCATAATTTGATATTTTGAGATAAACTTAATAAATCGAGTGCGTTGGTGGGGTCCATTAATTTTTTTTGATTTATCATTTTAATACTTAACTCTTAGAGGGTGATCGACATGCTTAACGATCAAATAAAAACTGCTACCAGTTTACCACATTCTTTATATCGTGCTCAGCAGATCAAAGAATTCGAAGGCGTTGCCGCAGAATTAGCCGGATTCACCCTTTATGACCTGATGAAATACGCCGGGAAGGCGTGTTATCAGGTTTTTAAAGCGTGTTTTCCGAATGCCAGAAAAGTACTGGTTTTTACAGGTTGTGGTAATAATGGCGGCGATGGTTACATTTTTGCTGCTATGGCTAAAAATGCGGGTCTCAATGTGCAGCTTTGCCAAGTCGGGGATCCTGCTAATTTTTCTAATGATGCACAGCGGGCTAAAAAAACATGGCAAAAAGGGCAGGGTAAAATAGAAACAATCGAACAGGCAAATCTTACCAGTGCCGATGTCATTGTTGATGCGCTATTGGGAACCGGGCTCTCGGGTAGTCTGCGTAGTGAATTTAATTCTTTAATTGCTAAAATCAACCAGGCGGATAAACCCGTTTTGAGTGTTGATATTCCATCGGGTCTTAATGCCGATAGCGGGGCAGTAAACTCTGTCGCGATAAAAGCACAGGCAACGGTTACCTTTGTGGGTTTAAAGCAGGGGTTATTTACTGGCGCTGCGGTGGACCATTGCGGACAACTATATTTTTCAGGTTTAGGCATTAGCGAGCAGTTTGCAGATTTAGCGATCAGTGACAGTACTCGAGTGTCCTATCAAGATCTGACTTATTTATTAAAAAAACGTTGCCGCAGCAGCCATAAAGGTCAATTTGGTAAAACCTTAATCATAGGTGGCAATATCGGTATGCCCGGTGCGGTACGTTTAGCCGCAGAATCGGCCCTGCGCAGCGGATCGGGATTAGTCAAAGTACTTACCCGTTTCGATAATCAAACGGCGGTTATTGCCGAGCGTCCGGAACTGATGCTGCAATTTTTTTCTGAAAATTCCGCTCCGCAGGATCTGTTTGGCGATTGGCCCACGGCACTGGTAATTGGCCCCGGGCTGGGGTTTGATGATTGGGCGCAGGGTTTATTCGCGAGGGGAATAAGTGCGGAGTTGAACTGTGTGGTGGACGCCGATACATTAACTTTATTGGCTCGCAAACCTGCTAATAAAGATAATTGGATTTTAACGCCGCACCCCGGTGAAGCGTCTAAATTACTCGGCGCTTCTGTTGCTGAAATCGAAATGGATCGCTTTAGTGCGGTGCGCCGGTTACAAGCCATTTATGGTGGAATTGTGATTTTAAAGGGGGCGGGAACCTTGATTTGTGATGGAAATAGAATATTTGTAGCAAATGTAGGTAATCCTGGTATGGCAAGTGGTGGCATGGGTGATGTGCTTTCTGGTATTATAGGTGGTCTGTTAGCACAAGGTTTAAATTCGCTTGATGCTGCAAGGCTTGCAGTCTGCATCCATGGTGATGCAGCTGATCTGGCTGCGCAGCAAGGCGAGCGTGGATTATTGGCCAGTGATCTGTTCTCTTATATTAGGAAGTTAGTCAATCCATGAAGTTAAATTTTTTTAAAGAAGAATTAGTCGATGCCGAGCAGACTGTTGCTTTTGGCGGGCGTCTAAGCGCCGCTTGTGAACAACCTGTCTGTATCTATTTACACGGCGAGTTAGGCGCGGGCAAAACCACATTAGCTCGCGGTTTTATTCAGGGGTTAGGGCATATAGGAAATGTAAAAAGTCCGACTTATACTTTGGTTGAACCCTATGAATTAGCCGACTGGCAAGTGTATCATTTTGATTTATACCGTTTGGGAGATCCCGAAGAGTTGGAGTTTATGGGAATTCGTGATTATTTTAGCGCAACAAGCCATTGTTTAGTTGAATGGTCTGAGCGGGGTGAAGGGATTTTACCTCCTCCTGATATCGATTTAACTTTACGCTATGTCGATCAGCAAAGAATCATCGAATTACAGGCTAATACAGAGGTTGGGCAGCGAGTTTTAAATAAATTATGAAATTAACAACTGGATTTTTTATACGCTTGGTTTTTTTGGCCGCGCTCCTTATGCAGGGTTTTTTTACTATTGCCATCGCCACGGCAGCTCCAACAAATCAATTAAATGCGCTGCGCACTTGGCCTTCACCGGATAATACCCGTGTTGTATTAGAATTTTTGCATAAACCCAGCTATAAAATTCATTATTTAAAACACCCAGATCGACTGGTCATCGATCTTGAGTCAACCTCAATGGCCGTTGATTTAAGCAAAATTAAGCATACGGGCCCATTGGTTAATAATCTTCGCGAAAGTGCCAGTAAATCGAAAAATAGCTATCGGATAGTAGTCGATTTGAATAAAGCCAGTCAGGCTAAAATATTTATTTTGCCGAAGGCCAAGCCCTATGGTCACCGCCTGGTTGTTGACTTACCGCATAATCAACTAAGCACTAAAATAGAGATAAAACCAAAACAACCGACACAAGGGCGCAATATTATTATTGCGATTGATGCCGGGCATGGAGGGGATGATCCCGGTGCATTGGGGCGCTACAGTTATGAAAAAAAAATAACCCTGCAGATAGCTAAACGCTTACTAAGGAAAATTAATCAACAAGCCGGAATGAGCGCTTTTCTAATTCGTGAAGGTGATTATTTTGTGGGTCTGCATCAACGTACTGCCATTGCACGTAAAGGTGAAGCTGATTTTCTGGTGTCCATTCATGCCGATGGATTTACTTCCGCTCGCCCGCGAGGCGCATCGGTTTTAGTCTTATCAAAAAGACGAGCGACCACGGAGCAGGGGCGCTGGATGGAAAATAATGAGGCACATTCCGAGTTGATCGGCGGTGCGGGTAAAATGATGCAGGGTTCGAGCAACCTGCCTTATCTGCAAAAAATGGTCTTAGATATGTCCATGGGTAACTCCATGGCTGTCGGTTATAAGGTTGGCTATCGGGTTGTTCAGGAATTAAAAAAAGTGACCCATTTACACCAGGCGGCGCCGGTTCACGCTAGTCTTGCGGTGTTAAAATCCCCTGATATTCCTTCTATCTTAGTGGAAGCCGGTTTTATTACTAACCCCACTGAAGAGAGGTTGTTAAACCAAGCCGCGCATCAAAATAAAATTACCAATGCGGTGTTCAACGGTATTTATAAACATTTTGCTCAATCTCCCCCGCAAAATACATTATTTGCGCAAAAAAAACGAGTTATCAAACATACGGTACGCAGTGGCGAATCCTTATCTATAGTGGCTGAACGTTATAGCGTAAGCCAGAACAGCTTGAAGGCATATAATAATTTAAGCTCAAGTTCTCTGCTTGTAGATCAGGTGTTAAATATACCGCCCAATTACAAGTTGGCTATCCCACCGGAACCGCCTAAGCAGTTTGTTAGTACCCAGCAACCGCCACGTGTCCATCGGGTAACCCATGGAGAGGCTTTATCCGTGATTGCAGCAGAATACAACACCACCACTGAAACTCTTAAAAGCTTTAATAATTTGTCTTCCACAATCCTTGCGATAGGACAAAAAATCAACATTCCAGGATCTTCTGTTAACGAGCCAGTTGTTCGAGCGGCAAGTGTTCATCGGGTTGGCCGTGGAGAGGCTTTATCCGTGATTGCGGATCAATATGGCACTACGACTGAAACCCTTAAAAGTTTTAATAATTTGTCTTCCACAATCCTTGCGATAGGACAAAAAATCAACATTCCAGGATCTTCTATTAACGAGCCAGTTGTTCGAGCGGCAAGTGTTCATCGGGTTGGCCGTGGAGAGGCTTTATCCGTGATTGCGGATCAATATGGCACTACGACTGAAACCCTTAAAATTTTTAATAATTTGT
>JBLHWW010000092.1:0-14903 GCA_047629075.1 Psychromonas sp.
TGCTGACCTTTTCTAATTTTAAAACTGACTTTGACAGTAGAAAATGGATCGACAAATTTATCAGGAAAAGTTTTAACCTTGTAATTTACGACAACGACCTGAAAGGCGTAGGGCAGGACGTCCGGAGTCATTTACACCAGTTTAGGCTTATGAGCTCTTACTTTTGAGAGAGCATGACTCCCGCGAACTGTATTTCGTCGGCACGCGGACAAGGGCCAGATTTCAACGAGTATTGCTTGCCAAGCGCTGCAAGCTCAACTAATTCCTGCCTTCCTGCGCCTAAATAGAGCGCTTAATTAGTGGAATCGCTATAACGTAAATCTTTTAAATTAAAACCAAGCTTAATATCTGTTTTTAATGTCACCAGCTGTTTGGCCAATATTGCATTACTTTGCTGGGATTTGATTTTAGTTAACAGTTTATTACTGGAATCTTCTGCTTGTTTAAAAATATTATCTAAACTGCCGTATTGTTGTAAAAGGGATAATGTGCCTTTGTTGCCAATACCTTCTACACCTTTAATTGCACTACTTGAAATACCTGTAATAGACCAGTAGTCAATAAGTTGCTGACTGGTTAGTTGCATTTTCTGAAGGACTTGCTGCCTGTTGATAAAGCTGTTTTGAAAATAATCATAAAGTTTGATAGATTCATTTAAGAGCTGATAAAAACCTTTATCAGTCGACACAATAATACATTTTTGTTGCTGTTTTGCTATTTTATCAGCCAGGCAGGCAATCAGATCGTCAGCTTCATCTTCTTCGGTTATTAAAGAATCAACCCCAAGATCAAAAAATTGCTCTTGAATCGCCGGCAAACCTTGTTTGAGAAGTTCGGGAATGGGTTTTCGTCCCTGTTTATATTCAGGATAAATTTGATGACGCCAACCGGGTGCATGACTGTCAAACACACAAATAGCATGGGTTGGCTGATGAATACGCAGTAATTTTTTAAGGGCATTCCTAGTTGTGCTTTGTGTCGCAAGCAGTGCAGCAGGGGTATCTCCATGCTGTTTTTGCTGCACCGCATAAATGCGCCGAACAAGGTTCATTGCATCTATGATTAATAGCGTTAATATCATTTTTTAAAGGGCCCTGAACAGTAAATTATTGCTATTTTGAGCTTTTAAATAAAATATAATAAAACGCTTAACAGCTTGTTACCTTAACTGTAACTTATTTTATTATCTTATAACAAGGGGTATAAACCGTACCCGGTAATTTCATACGTCCCTGTTTAATAAAACTTTCCAATAAAACATCTACTTTTTTCATTAACACTGACTCACCTTTAAGTTCAAAGGGACCATATTTTTCTATGGATTTAATCCCTTCATCTTTGACGTTGCCACCGACTATACCTGAAAAGACTCGGCGTAAATTTGATGCCAATTGTTCACTTGGCTGTTCATTGTTTAAGACTAAATTTTTCATATTTGTATGATTAGGATAAAAAGGTTGTTGGAAGGACTCTGTTATTTTCAGTGACCAGTTAAATGAAAAAGCATCACCAATAGCACGGCGATATTCAGTGACTTTTGACATCGATTTTTTGAGTGTTTGAGCGACCAAAGCGGGATCTGCAATAATTATTTGATAATGTGACTGGGCCTCTTCACCTAGGGTGCCGGCGATAAACTTATCGATTGCTTTAAAATAGGATTCACTGCCTTTGGGGCCGGTTAAAATAATAGGGAAAGGCTGACGTTTATTTTCCGGGTGCATCATTATCCCTAACAGATACAATAACTCTTCTGCGGTTCCCGGGCCGCCGGGGAAAACAACAATACCGTGCGCTACACGTATAAATGCCTCAAGACGTTTTTCAATATCGGGTAGAATAACTAACTCATTAACGATTGGATTAGGTGGCTCAGCAGCGATAATGCCCGGCTCTGTAATACCTATATGTCGGCCATTATTAACCCGTTGTTTAGCATGACCGATGGCAGCACCCTTCATCGGGCCTTCCATCGCGCCGGGTCCACAGCCCGTACAGATATTAAGCTCTCGAAGTCCTAATTGACTGCCTACTTCCCGAGTATAATCATACTCCTCTGATCTTATCGAATGCCCGCCCCAACAGACAATAACATTCGGCTCTACACCTGCCTGTAAAATACCTGCATTACGTAAAATAGAGAAAACTAAACTGGTGATTTGCGAGGACTGATTTTCATCTTCAACCCCGAGCCTAATTTGGGTATTAACATATAACAGATCGCGTAATACCGAAAAAAGATGCTCCTGGATGCCCTTAATCAGTTGCCCATCAATAAAAGCGTCTTCCGGCGGATTGTGCAGCTCAATTTTTACGCCTTTTTCCTGATGTAATACTTTGATTTCAAATGTTTTGTATTTTTCTAAAATTTCTTTGCTGCTGTCGGTATGACTGCCTGAGTTAAGCACTGCAAGGGAGCAGTTACGAAATACATTATAAATGTCGCAATCTGCATTTTTTTGTAATTCATTCACCTCAAGTTGCGATAATAAAGCCATGCTTCCGATTGGGTTGATGTGAGCTATCATGGAATCTCCTTATGTATTGATGTATATCCAGCTAACTGAGGATGCAAGGGTTAAGAGGTGATTATATCCCTGGCACTTATTTTCTGACTTACTGTGATTTCTGCGTCTGCAAGTATAAGAAAAATATGCGTAATTGTCATATTACGGTAATTACATTTAATAATATGCTGTTTTAATGCAGAAATCTGGCTCGTCCTCTAAGTATTACTATTACAGCAGTTGATTGACCTCTTCAACTGTTTGCGGATTTTCAAGTTCAGGCCAGGTAAACAGATAATTGCTGTTGCTGGAATGAATTTTTACCAGTCCTTTAGTGATCGCAATCTGGCCCAATCGCGATAAATCGCCATCAAAAAATGCTGGTGGCAAATTATCAATTGCATAGAGTTCAACCCAGCTGTTTTGGTGTTTTGATCTGCGTATTTGGCTTGCGCCAAAAAGTGCCAAACTATTTAGATTTAAGGTCTGGGCAGCGCTGATGGCACGACTAGCATGGTTCAAAAATGGATACGCGACAATGCCCGTCGAAATTGTTTTTGGTAAATAATGTTGGCTTGCGAAGTTATTAAAAAATTGTTCTATTTTATCTGCGAAGCCGGCTGCATTCGAGTAGTTATTCTGCTCGCTAATAAATAAAATTTGATTATCACGGAGATGATAAATATTAACACTGTGAGCAAAGTAGATTTTCAATGTTTCGCCAAGTTTTGCTTCTATCTTATTCGCCAACCTGACGCCATGCAACTCATTAAGCTCGTTTAAAAATGGCACGTTAACTAATGCATAAAACAGGGGAGTGCCGTTATAGAGAGTCGTAAAATCGTTAATGTTATTTTCTTGCGTAGGCAGTTTAGTGCGCGCATGAAAGGCAAGTCGTTGTTGTGTTTCTTTCTCTAACGCCCGCAGTTTATAGTAGCATTTTGTTCTGGATAAAAGCATCAGCACTGACAGAATAAAGAGAGAGCTTGCTGTGTAACTTAATGTTTTATAAAAGTTGGATTGTGTCAGCAATACTGTATTCTGGATTTCTAAGCTATTTTTCTGCTGCATCTGATCAAGGTGCTGCAGTTGTTCGTTGATCTGCAACTGTTGTAATCTAAATGCGCTTTCTTTAATCTTATTCTGTAAAGCGTAAAATTTTTTGAAATGTAAAATAGCGCGCTGAGGAGAGCCAATCATTTCATAACTTAAGGCAAGAATTTCATGGGCTTGGGTACGTAATAAGGGGTGATCTTGTGCTGTCAGTTGTAACACTTTTTCTAACTGTAAAATAGCCAGAGCAGTGGATTCATTGAAAATATTCAATTTGGCCAGTAGTAAAAGACTCTCTATTTGAAACTGTACTTTATTTGATCGCTTGAAATGAAAATGCGCATTCTGCAAATATTCTTGTGCCAGTGCTAGCTCTTTCTGGTGCTTTTCATTGCTTCCTTTTTCAGCGTAAGTTCGGCCTATTTCAAGGTAGATAATGCCTAACAGTGAACTGTAGGCGTTTTCTTCAATCAATTCTAATGCATTAAACAGATAAATTAAGGCTTGGTTGTGTTCATTATTTTGCCGTTTTAAAACGGCAAATTGAATAATACTGTCGACTTGCTTGGGGGTGTTTTTAGTCCCCATATAAAGTTCAATTCTTTTGCCGGAAAAATCTAAAGCCCGTTTGAAGCGATACTTATCTTGGTACATTAAAATAATGCTGTTTTTTACCTGACCACTAAGTTTAATAAAACCATGTTGATCGGCCAACCTGTCTGCCGACAGAAAATGTAAACTGGCTAATTGCTCCTGTTTAATCTGATTAAAATAGAGACCCTGGTAATAAGCTAACCAGGCGTGCAGATTGTTATTATTAGTATTTTTCAGTAATTTTTTGGTTTTTTCTAAAGCGTTATGGGCATCCTGATAATTATTTTCTTCTAAATACAATTTAACGATGGCTAATAACCTTTTACTCGTTATGTTCATTGAGTTGTTCAATGGCGATTGCAGTTCATTAAGCCTTTCAATCAGATTGACATTACTTAATTGCGGGCGTTCTTTCCAGGGAATTTCAAGCGCAATGATATTCAATGTCTTTATTTGATCGTTTTGACTGCTTGGATTTTTTAACATCGGCTGCAATAAATCCAGCGCTTTCGAGTATTCCCCAAGCTGAGCATGACAATATGCTTCTAATTGTATTGCGAAATTCTTGTCGTTTTGTCGTTCAGTTGGCGCGATCGTGTTTCGCGGTGTGTTGATATAGATTATTGCTGTATTAATACAGCTGAATGGGGCCGTATCTCGTAATGCGAAAGCATTTTTTAAGGTGTTTGAGAGCGTAGGAGGGGTTAATTCCAACGCCCTGGCTGATTGACTGACCTGAACTAAAAATAGCGCACAAATAGCGCGAAAGTATTGACCAACATATACCATAACAGCTAATTTTTATTGTCGTAATAGACGAACATTATTAATATCATTCATGTGTTCCGTAGCGCGCACGGGGTTGATATCTAATCCACCGCGGCGAGTATAACGCGCATAGACACACAGCGAATCAATTTGTCCAAATTTCATGATGTCGCAATAAATTCGTTCAACACACTGCTCATGAAACTCATTATGTTGACGGAAAGAGATTAAGTAGCGTAATAATTTTTCACGATCTAATTTTTTACCGGTATAACTTATTTCGATACTTGCCCAATCTGGTTGACTAGTAATTAAGCAGTTTGACTTTAATAAATGAGAATACAGGGTTTCGGTTATCTGCTCCTGTGAGCAAACATCCTGAAGATAATCTGCGCTGAGTTGGTAGTTATCAATTTCAATGTCTAATGCATCTAAACACTGCCCGGTAAAAGTACCCAGCTGATCGCTGAAGTTATCTAGGTCAGTATTAAGTTCAACGCTAACCGCTTTATCGGCACAATGCGACAGATCGGCCGTTAACACTTTCTGTACTGCATCGATAGAAGCAAACTTGGTTTGGTTAAAGCTGTTTAAATATAACTTGAATGATTTTGATTCAATTAAATTTTTACTGTCATAGGGGACTTTTACTACCCCAGTTGCAACAACGGGTTTACCTCTACTATTTAACCAAGAAAGTTCGTAAATATTCCATAAATCAACACCATAAAAGGGTAGGTTATGTTCTGCAAGCTGCAGTTCATTACGGTTTAAACTGCGTGGCACTGCTTGTAATAAAGTGGCGTCGTAGCAGCTTTTATATTCTGTTTTTTTTCCCAGAGCCAGGTTTTTTAGCGTGCTATCTTGATCGTAGAGTGGTTTATTATTCATTTTTTTTCGCTTTTCTTTTTTAAAACAATACAATGACCGTATTGTAAACAAAATAAAGAATTATTCGAGCTATGAATCATACAACACAAACACAGCTATTCGATTTTTTCGAACGTTTTAAAAACCATTGGCAAACGCAAAAAAAATCATTACCTCAAGCGGTTTTTGAACCGCAATGGATTTCACCCTGCCAGGTTGGGGAAGTTGAAAACGAACTTATTTTCTGGTCACCTATTAAGCGTGAACCCGCTATCGATATGAGTAATATTGAGCAGGCACTGGATATAAAATTGCACCCCAGTATTGTGGATTTTTTCTGCTCTGCCTATTCAGCCTGTTTACCTGCTACCTATCAAAATCATCCGATCGAGTTGATCCAAGCCTGGAATGATCAGGATTTTAATCTTCTACAAGAAAATATGCTTGCCCATTTTATGATGCAAAAACGTTTAAAACAACCTGCATCTATGTTCATTGCCAGTTGTTCCGATGAAATGCAGATAGTGTCGGTCTTAAATGCAACGGGTGAAGTACAGTTGGAGACGTTAGGAAAAGGTCAGGAAGCTATTTTAGCCACAAACTTAGCGGATTTCTTGGCTACTTTAACCCCCATAATTGATGATTAATGATTAATAGTGCAATAATTCCCTAAAATACAGATCACTGTATTTTAGGGAATTATAAGTTACTGTTTGAGTGTCAAATAACCGGTCCAAATTCGTGTCACTGTGGTGAGCCAACAAAGAAAACTGAAAATATATGCAATAGTTGAGAAATGCTGCGGTAATAAACATAAAAGCGTAAAACAAAGAATAGTTTCTGTTCCTTCCGTTAATCCTCCAATGTAATAAAGTGATTTTTTGCTGTGGGTTGGACTTCTGACGTTCTCTATCTTCCTTTTTCCGGCCATCACAGCAAAGGCTAAGAAACTGGATCCCGAACCGATAAAAGAAAAAATCAAAAAAGCACCGGCGATAGCATTCATTTCAGGATTCGCCAAAACAAAACCAAAGGGGACTAAGGCATAAAAAATAAAGTCTAAGGTAATATCTAAAAAGCCACCACTGTCGGTGATCCCCTGTATTCTCGCCACCGCGCCGTCAATGCCATCAAAAATACGATTAAGGAGAATAAAAAAGAGAGCAAGATAGTATGCCTGATAGGCTAAAGCCGGCAGGCTCAGAAGACCCAAAAAAAATCCGAATAAAGTTATTTGATCAGCCTTTATCCCAAGTTTATCTATTTGTTTCGCTATGACATTAAGCGGGGAGCGGATAATTTTAGTCGTAAAACGGTCTAGCATGTATTTTCCTTTATTGGCTTGTTAATAAGCTCATTTTTTATTTTTCATTCCAAGGCCATTGTAAACACCGACCATTATCAGGTCGATCTGATTCATCATGGGTTACCATTAAAGCGGGTAGTTTTCTTTTTCTTATCTGTTCAAATACCCAGTTTTTAAAATCATTGCGTAATGATTTATCTAATTTACTAAAGGGCTCATCGAGTAAAACGGCAGTAGGCTCAGCGAGCAGCATTCTCATCATACTGATCCTTGCTCTCTGTCCCCCAGATATTTGTGATGGTCCTTTTTCAGCTAAGGTTTGTAACTTTAATTCATTCAAGGTGTTCATTGCAACCAACCTACGCTGCTCTTTTTTAAATCTATTGGGTAGCGCAATGGCGAGGTTTTCCCAAATATTAAGATGTGGGAATAACAGGTCATCCTGAAATAAAATACCAATGTTACGTTTCTCGATGGCTACCTTATTGAGTAGGCAATCATTCAAATAATATTCACCCGAATAGCTGAAATCGATTGAGGCATGACCGGCTATTGCACTTAATAAGGTCGATTTACCACAGCCACTCGGTCCCATTAAGGTTAATATTTCACCTGGCAGGATAGAAAATGAAACGGGAGAAAATAGTTGTTTTTTATTGATATCAATAATAGTCAGATTTTTTACTGTCAGGGACATGGTGAGCAACACTCCTTTTATTGACTGTGTTTTGATTTGTTATTATTCCGGTTTTTTGACTGGCAAAAATAGCGATGAAATAAAAGAAAAAGGGGACTAAAGACTGCAGTAGAGCATAAATGGCACTGATCCGTCGATCTTGACCGCTAGAAAGTGCAACCGCTTCTGTGGTTAAGGTGGAAATACGTCCACCTGCAAGCATTAATGTTGGTAAATATTGTGCCAAACTAACGCTGATCCCAACCGCCCAAGCAATACAAAGAGTGGGTAATAATATCGGTCTTTTAATTTTCCACCAAACCTTAAAAGGTGACATTCCTAAACTCAGCGCAACCATATCTAATCGCTTTTCATAACTTCGCCATGGCCCGTCTAATACCAGATAAACGTAGGGGAAAACAAAGAAGATATGCGCCCAAATCACCCATAAATAATAATATTGATGGGCAATAAAAAGCGTCGCAACTTGTATTCCAAATAAAATGGATAATTGCGGTGCCAGCATGGGGATTGAGATAATTAACCGTGGTACGACAAATCGGTTCCTAGCAGCGATCGCCCTAATGCTATGTTCATGAATGACGATAGCAAATAAAAGTGCCACGGTCGCACTGATTAAGGCTATGAATATACTGTTGCCAATAATACCCCACAAAAAAGTCCATTCTTGTTGCCAAAAGCGTAATGACCAGTGAGTTGGGAAAAGTTTAGGAAAAGGCCAGCGTTGAGCAAAGGACCACAGGAGTAAAAGCGGCAAAGGGGTTAATGAAATAACGTAGGTGACTAAGAGTGTACTTTTACCAGCAAGCGGCAATGCACGCCGCCCGCTGGTTTGCCAGCTGCGGCACTTAACTATTGTTAACCATTCTATAAAACGGACTAAATACAATAAAACAAGACAGATCAGTAAAAGTAATAACGCGCCCGCCGATGCTTTGGGTAATGTGGCTAAGTCAGGATCATTTAACCACTGCCAAATCAGAACAGGAAAAGTGGCCGGTGAGGTCGGGCCGATTACCAATGCAACATCAACTACCGACAAGCTGTATGCCATCACAGCAAAGAGTGTGAAACGTATTTTAGGTAGCCATTGCGGTAATATTATTTTCTGCCAGGTTTGTGCTTTGGAATAACCTAAACTCTGCGCGCTTATCAGAGTACTGTTAACATTTAGCTGCTTAAGGAGTGGGATGCTCATAAACAGTAAAAAGGGGATTTCCTTTATTGTAAGCCCTAAAATCAGCCCCAAACCATAGGGATCATTAATCAAACTCCAATTAGCAATACCAAGGTCATTAAAAAGCGTGTTTAAAATTCGCGCAATAAAACCACTTGGGGTGAATAAAAAGGCAAAACCAATAGCAAAAGCCACATGAGGTAGAGCTAATATTGGGGCGAGTAGGCTTTCTAATTTATGCCAGTAAGCCTTATTCCAGCACGATTGTAAAATTGAGAAAGCCAGCAGAGCAGATAAAAAAGTACTGCTTAAGCTAACAAAAAGAGTGATTAAAATCGATTTGTGCAGACCGGGCCATAATAAAAGTTCAGAGAACCCCGTTAGAGAGAAGGTCTGCATCTCTAGGGCGGGAATATAAGAAAAGGCAGAAAAAAATAATCCCAGTAAACCCGGCAATAGAGGGGTAAAGCAGACAAAAATGGCCAATATCAGCAACAACTGAAATGAGATTTTTTGTATTGAGCCATTCATCGCCAGCAACAACTATTTTTAATGACCATATCGTTTTTGCCATTCGGTTTCCAACGCGTTCTGCCAACTGGGGTGCGGCTCACTAATGGATTTAAATAAGGTTGTTTTTTGCATCGAACTGCTGATATATGCCGATTGTAAAACAGTCGGATCTCCCCAGACCGAAATATCCGCTTTTTTTAGCTGTGCTTCAGGGCTTAATAGAAAATTAATGGCTACTAGCGCACCCTCTTTTGCTGCCGAATTCCAGGGAATCGACAGGAAGTGAATATTAGACAGTGCGCCGGCAGCAAGCGCATAAGCTGTGGTTGAATCTCTTAATAAACCGTTTGCCTGCGCACTAAAGACCTCATTAGGATTAAAGGAGATAGCCAGATCTAACTCACCATCATCAAGTAATTGCAATGTTTCTGCACTGTTTTCTGGGAACTGTTTACCTTGGCGCCAGGCAACTTGATGAAAAGCGTCTAAATATGACCATAAGGGGGCGCTTATTCGCTGAAAGGTCTTGTCATCAACAGGTGAATACAAAACGTCAGGATTCTCACTTAGTTCGATCAATGCAGATTTAAGAAAACTGGTTCCATGAAATGAAGGAGGGCGGGGGTAAGTGATTTTATTTGGGTGGCTTCGAGCATACTCTAGCATTTCACTATGGCTCTGTGGAGGATTATTGACTTTATTCTTGTCATAAATAAACACCAGTTGCCCAACACCCCATGGGGCCTCTAACCCCATGGTCGGCTCCGCAAAATCACTGTCTACGGGCAGTGATTTATCAACATATTTCCAGTTTGGAAGATTTTCAACAAAGGGAGTTGTAAGCAAATTAAAGTCCTTCATGGATTTAAAATTTTCGCCATTAATCCAAACCATATCAATACTGCCATTGCTGTTTTTATCGGCGCTTTTTTCTGCTACCAGGCGCGTAATAGCTTCAGAGATATCGGTGACTTTTACGTGTTTTAAAGTGACTCCCTGCTCTGCTTGCAGGCGCTTATTAGCCCAGCGTAAATAGTTGTTAATATCCTGGCTGCCGCCCCATGCATAAAAATACACAGTTTGACCCTGAGCTTTTTCTTCAATCTCAGGCCAATTTATATTGTCTGCTTGAGCAAACGTTGTCAGCAGTAACAGGCTGAATAGAGCGATTAACTTTTTCATGATTGATCCTTTTTGTGTGTCCAATTAAAATATTTTTCAACCCAGCGCAACAGCGTTTGCGGTGCATGATCTTTTTTCCACATTCCGACTGTCGCTGTATTCGCTTCACTGATGGTCGGGTAGGGTGAGGGAGTGCCGATAATCTTATTTAAACCCAGTTTGTAACGTATTGCCAGAGTAAATTCCGCAAGCAGGTCGCCTGCATAGGAGCGGACTATAGTTGCCCCTAAAATTTTATCACTGCGGGTTGCGGTTAATACTTTTACAAATCCCAGATCATGGTCATCGGTAATAGCACGGTCTAAATCATTTAATTCGTATTGTGTGATTTCATAGTTTATAGCAGCCTGTTTAGCTTGTTTTTCATTAAGCTCAACCCGCGCAACTTCAGGGTAAGTGTAGACGGCTGCGGGCATCACCGAATAATCGATTTTGAATTTTTTAAAACCTCCAAATAATCCGTTTACAACAGCGTAGCAAGTTTGCTGCGCGGCTGCATGGGTTAATTGAAAAGGCCCTGCAACATCACCAACGGCATATATCTTTGCGTATTTGCTCTGCAGGTAACTGTTAACTTTAATGTTTTTTGTTCCGGTCAGTTCAATACCCAGCCCTTCTATGCCAAAACCGCTGACATTTGCCTTTCTTCCAATCGCCACAAGTACCAGATCAAATTCCTTAAAAATGGTCTTCTGCTCAAACTCTAATACCACCGATTGTGTATTTTCATCACGAGAAAAACCAGTGACGTTATGATTAACTAATACTTCAACACCTTCCTTTATTAATTGTTGACTGACCAGCGCGGCTGCATCTTGATCTTCTCGTGTTAGCAGCTTCGGTAAGCTTTTAACAATAGTCACCTCACTACCAAGGAGGTCAAAGCACTGGGCTAATTCACAGCCAATGGGGCCTCCACCAAGTACTAATAGTTTCTTCGGTAATTCGAGTAAAGACCAAATCGTATCGGAAGTCACATAACTTACTTTAACTAAACCGGGAATAGGGGGGATAAAAGGTTTGGCCCCGGTTGCGATAACAATGTTCTCAGTACTAATAACGTTACTGTTTAATTCAACCTGCCAGGGTGAAATAATTTTTGTTTCACCCTGCGGGCAAGTCACGCCCAGGTCTGAATAAGGTTCGCTTGAGTTATGGGGCTCGATTTTTATGATCTCATTTTGTACGCACGTCATCACTTTTTTAAAACCAATACTATTTATTTGTGCGTTCACACCAAACTGCTCAGCATTTAATATCTCTTTAATATTATGAGCCGTTCTAATTAATGCCTTGAATTGCATACAACCCGTATTTAAACAATCTCCACCCATTTTATGTTTTTCAATTAATGTCACTTTGCCTTTTACTGCCGCTGCAATGTAAGCCGTTAATAGCCCACTGGACCCCGCCCCAATCACGACCATATTTTGATCAAAAGAGGTGGGTTTCTGCCAGCCTCGATAAACTTTATTTTTCTTAATGCGAATGATCATAAATTTGCTTGTAAATGCCAGTAATCCTAATGCCGCAAGGGACAATAAAACAGAAGGTGAGAGTAAGCCTGACAATGAGTTGATATCAGAAAGCTGAGTACCTGCATTTAGGAAAACCGCGGTCGCGGGTAACATACCGAGTTGACTAAACAGGTAATATTTTTTTGCTGAGATAGTAGTCAACCCCATCAGCAGGTTGATCATAAAAAAGGGGGAAAGGGGAATCAATCTTAGTGTTAGCAGATAAAGGCTACCATCTTTTTCAATACCCGTATTTATCGCCTTTAGTTTTCTGCTAAATCGTCTTTGTACCCAGTCTTGCAGCAGATAACGACTGAATAGAAAAGCGATGGTAGCCCCTATGCTGCTCGCAAATGAAACTAATAAAAGACTCCACCAAAAGCCAAATAATGCAGCTCCAAGCAGAGTGAGAATCATTGAACCTGGCACTGAAAGGGCTGTGCTAACAATATATAAAATAAAATAAAGCACACTGGCGAGCAGAAAGTTGTCATTAATATAGCCGTTAAGTTGCGCTGAATAGATTTTAGCATTTTCCAGCGTTAACAGATGATTAAAGTCAAAAACGAACCACAGT
This sequence comes from Psychromonas sp., assembly GCA_047629075.1. GTDB lineage: Bacteria > Pseudomonadota > Gammaproteobacteria > Enterobacterales > Psychromonadaceae > Psychromonas. Next base: position 12,762 of record JBLHWW010000092.1, read on the forward strand.
GTGACAAACGCTAAAATAAGAATAATTATTTTTTTTCTATCCATTGATGATTTCCTTGGGTCAAAACTAAGCTCTAATATTCAACAGACCGTGAAGATCTAAATAAAATTTCTAAATTAATCCGTAAGTTAAGAAGAATAAATTTAACCACAGAAAAATAATCTCAGGCTGACATACGGAAAACACAGTTATTTTATGAAATTTTAAGATTAAGTTATCACTCACGAATAGGATTTTGCGGGCTATTGCAAACCGTGGCAATTATTTTTGCAGATTACCCAGTTAATACAAGATTCTTTCAGGGTGATTAATTATCGATTGCCACAGTACCATCATGAGGAGGTATTTCAGGTAAGTTTTCCAACAGGAGAGGATAAGCTCGATTGTTAGTTCGGCTTTAAATGGCAATAATGATTTGCTGCCTTGTAAAGAGTGCAGCTGGTGATTAATTCCCTATTAGTCACCAGAAAAAGTAGATGTTTTGGCCTCCAAGGCATTAATGTATTGGTGGCATTGCTAATTAACGGCTGTACAGCCAGCTAATTAAAGACCTTCATCTCTTTATAGCAGTTTTCTTATTCAACAAATATTTGCATCTCTTCACCAATTTTTTTACGCATATCCATCAGTTTACGGGCACTTTCATTCTGTTGTACATCGGCTTCGCTTTCCGGCTCCCATGCTGGAACGTAAATGGGATGTCCATGTGCATCGACCGCCACCATAATGACGATGCAATGTGTCGTCAAACGTCTATTTAACGATTTTGGATCACAAGCATTTACTTCAAGGGCAATATGCATGGAAGATTTTCCCGTATAGATCACTTTTGCTTCCACCTCGACCAGGCTACCAACATGAATAGGTGTGATAAATCGGATCCCGCCAGCGTAGGCAGTAACACAATAATGACCACTCCAGCCGGCAGCACAAGCATATGCGGCTAAATCGATCCATCTCATTACTGCTCCACCATGTACTTTCCCACCAAAATTAACATCTTGAGGTTCAGCTAAAAAACGTAGGGTAATGTCTCTTTGGGGTGTTTTCATTAACTTAACCTCTGAATTTTTTAATCAATTCTTAAAAATAATAGTTATACCAAATGTATTAAAGATGTGATCTTGCATTGCGTGGGAAAAATTAATACTACAACGCATGAATTGCAGAAAGTAGTTGTTCTCCTTTCACAAAATCCTATGAAACGATTTTGAACAGTTTTAGCTGACCACGAAGTGGTGAAGAACAGGACGTTCTGAATAAAACTCATCACGCAGATAGGATTAATTTTAACCAGCAAGGCTGATTACTTATTTGATGCGTTTAGTATTCTTGTATGTCCGACCTTATAACTTGAATAACTGTTATATGGGGCGGGGGATAATAATAACCAATTGCGCTTTAAGCAAGAATTGATTTAGCGTCACGCATGGCAGTGGAAATTATGTTGGAGAATTGTGATTATAGGTGCTTAAATCTGCGTGGTTATGGTATTGAAACATCCGTTTCGGTTTAAGCATACGAGAATCTATCACTTACCATCAATGTGATGGTTAATGATGCTTAAAACATATTGATCAGATTGATAACCAAGTAGGTCATCACGGTTCAATTTTTTGTGATCACTGCCAAGCAAGTCTTTTATCTGAATGCTCTTCATTACAAACAGTGAAATCATCGGGCGGATTGTTTTCATGAGCAGTTAATCTGATTTTACCGACAGCACTTAATTAAGCGCTAAACAAATTTGCTGCAATTATTAATTATTAATAAACGCCTTAGTGATGACAACCTGCATGTTCATAAATCAATTTAAATAAATTAACTATTGCGTTTATCTATCACCGCTGTCTAACTATTAACATAGCGCAAAGAGATAGATAAATTAATATAAACCATCTGTAAGCTAGTAGAGCGAATAATCGGGCATAAAAGGGTCAGTTAAATTAAAAAAGACATCACCTTCTATTGAAATAGTCTACTTTTAAAACACATTGTATGTTAAACAATCGTTCGCGCATTTTATTGAAATAATAGTCAATAAAGCCCTTGCCAAGGTTCATAAAATCCCTATAATGCGCCCCACGGAAACGGGAAAGACGCAAGTCAAACCGGTTACCTAGAACGACAGAGATTAAGTTT
>JBLHWW010000093.1:0-14765 GCA_047629075.1 Psychromonas sp.
AGAAACATACTGAGCAAAAAATGGCGATGAATAAAGTTCTTTTTGTAAGTGTTAGGCAAATTAACGCTATAAAAAATATGCGTAAAGAATTCTCTAAATTTACCTTGGATTTAGATAAAGCATTTAAGTTACCAGCGATGAAACCTCCTTGTTATAGTGAGTTAAAATATGACTTTGATGAGTTGGGCTTTTTACTTGAAAATCACCCACAAACAATGATGAAATTGGTAGTTGAACAACAACGCTTTGATCAGGCATTTAACTCTATTGAAATCCGAAATGACTTTTATGTTAACGAGGTTCAGCCTGTTATAGGTAAACTCGGATATAATCGTAAAAGTGTCTCCGTTGATGATTTTGCTGAAGCACTTGGAGAAAGGTTATTTGAAGGTGCGATTAATGGTGCTAACAATATGTACTTTCATATTGAAGCAACAGATAAAAGTATCATTGAAATGTATGATGAAATATCAGTTGTTGCACGTAAAGTTTTCCCCGGTGAGAAATTTATAAAATGGAAGCCAGAAGCATAACAAGGCACTTAAACGGAAATAAAACAGTGGGTTATGTTTCGCTTCGCTACACATTTTAACCCACTATTTTAGTCTGCTTAGTGCGGCGTTAGGCAAATAGGAAAGTATGCAAGACTCGAAGAAACATCATTTTTTACCACAATCTTACCTAAAAAGATTTTGTTCTCTAAGTGACGAACTTTATATTTTGAACAAAGAATTTTGCAAAGTTAATCCTAAGCCAAAACAACTGCACAAATTTGTTATCAAAAAAACTTACACACAGTACATGCGCACGGTGTGAAAAACCTTATGTTAGAAAAAATATTAGGTAAATTTGAAGACAAGTTTTCTTTATTTGTCGATTTTATTGAGGGAATTGATGAAGAGGTTCTTAATGAATGCCTAAATAACGCCAGCTATGTAAACACACTGAAAATTATGCTTTCAATACAGTTTTGGAGGAACCCTCAGTCATCAAAGCTTGCATTAAAGAGCGCAAATAATTTGATGGGTATTTTTGATTCTGCACATGAGTTAAATAGGCAAGTGCTATCTATGCCAAGGAAGGAAATAAAATTTATTTTTAAGAGAAGAGAAAATGCAGAAATGCAAAAGATAATTCAATTTTTTCTCCTTCCATTACTTACGTTTCCTTTAAATGGGCAACTACCAAAATCGTTTCGGATTAACAGGCGACCATCAGCTTCAATAGATAAGTTTATTACATCAGATAACCCAATTTATACTCAAAAGTATAACGAAGTAACAAATTGTTTTGAGGGGGAGTTTGCTTTTCCTCTCACTGAAAGTTTAATTTTGACCAATTTAGCATGTAGTAATGAAGCTGAGTTCAATATAATACAAACGAAGTTAGTTGATAATGCATACAGGTGTGGAATTTCTTCATCGAAGTCTACTTTAGATAAACTTGTTGATTGCATATAAATTTGTCTAACGCCAGCCATTAAATCGGACATAAAACAGCTGGGTTTTGTTCGTGCCTCACAAAGTATAGCCAGCTATTTCATGCCGTTTATGGCTGGCGTTAGGCTCTATCTAAATTTTGAAGCAGTGAGGAATCAATCAGTGAGTAACGCAAGGCATCACCATTACCTATCTCAGTGTTATCTTAAAGGCTTTACACAAGGTAATGCTAAAAAATCTAAGCTCGCAGTAATTGATTTAGAAGCAAAAAAAATGTTTGAGACAATTCCTAGGAATGTTGGAGGCATTAGAGATTTCAACCGAGTTGAGATTGAAGGCGTAGATCCTAATATAATTGAAAAAATGCAGTCTGATTTTGAAGGGCAGGTTGCTACTGCCTTAAAGCAATTACAGCGTGATATGGATTTTTCTGATGGAGTGAAAAATCTAGTTTTAAATTTTATTGCAATGCTAACTATTCGAACTCCTGAAATGAGAGAGCATTTAGCCAAACCGCAAATTGAAAGTGCAAAGCGTATGATGGCAATGAGCTTAGAAAGTGAGGAGCGTTGGCAAGCACAAATAGATAAAATTAAAAATGAGACTGGCAAAGATCTTTCAGATGGATTTACATATGACCAAATGAAAAAATTTGTTGAAGGGCAAGAATACAAATTAGAAATCAAACAAGAGCATCAAATTCATATTGAGCTTATGGGAATGGAACGTATTCTAGAGTTACTTCATTTGAGGAATTGGAAATTAATCATCGCTAAAGAGGATGCTGGTGAGTTTATCACTACTGATAACCCAGTTTGTTTGTCGTGGCAATATCCTGAAAAAGTTCCGAGTTACATGTCTCCCGGTTTTGGTTTGAAAAATACAATGGTGTATTTCCCATTAACTAAAAAATTAGCTTTGCTCGGTGAATTTGATCGTGAAGATGGAATTTCAGAAGCAAATAAACAGCTTGTTGCAATGTTAAACAGTAAAATCATTGCAAATAGCTACAAAAGGATTTTTGCTTCAAAATGTAACTTTAATTACATAGCAGTGGGGCATCAATTAGTAAAAGGTAATAAGTTGCTGAAAAAAGACTGAAAAAGCACATAAACGCAACTAAAACAGTGGGTTACGTTTCTATTCGCTACACATTTTAACCCACTATTTTAGTCCGCTTAGTGCGGCGTTAGGAAAAAGGGAGAGCACGTGCAATCAAAAGTGGTATGGCTGATTGGTCGAGGTGCCTCGATCGCTTGCGGTCTACATTGGAATCTTAGTGAATCCGAAGGAAAGCTCAATAGAGAATCTCAAATATCGATAATTAAAGAAAAGTTACCGCAGGCGATGAAAAAAGTTAACTCTGAGCCCTATAGTAAGTTGGTTCGTATTTTAGAGAAGCGTACTACTAGCAAATATTTCCATCGTTTTGTAACTACAAACTGGGATTGCCTACTGCAAAATGAATTGTCGAGTTTGTGTGAGTCTAAAGAATCTGTGCCTAATGCATTTGGTATGAATTCACATGTTTATCACTTGAATGGCACAGTCGAAGATACACCTGAAGATTTAAGATCAAAGATATTACTTGAATCTGACAAGCCTGAGCTAAGGAAAATGCGGTTTGAAAGCAACGAAGCTTTTAATGCTATTTTAGAATCTAATATTTTCGTGGTCGTCGGAATGTCCTTTGAGTGTGTAATCGACAGGTATACCTTAGCAGCATTAGGTCATCACGGAACAGAAATGCCAGTAGCAAGTTCAAATTGGCTCCTAGTTAATCCAAGCAGGGAGCAAGCTGAAAAAGTTGCCAATGAGATTAGGGGGTATCTTCCAGATACAAAATTTAAGTTTGTTAACGAGGGCTTCGATGAATGGATTCGTCGCGGTGCTAGGGAACTATGTGATATCGGAGTCCTAAGTGCCTAACAAGTGCATCAACTATCGCTAGCAAGGTGGCTGGACGCACTAAGCGCGCCGTTTATGTGGGTGTTAGACTCAATGGGATTCAATATGTTTTCGAAGAAAAAGAAAGATATTCAAGGAAAGTTGACTGTATTTCATCTGAAGCTTAATGTGGATGAGATTTCTACATATCTAAAAGGTAAGTGTGTTGTGACACCAGACAAAGGAAATAACTGGAAACGCAACGATAAAGTTAAAAGTTACGATATAACTTATCTGGGAACTGACCCTTTCCTTTTTTATCACAAAAATGCTAATGAGTTCGCTTCATCTATTAACGGAAGAGACTGTGTTAATGATGGAGAAATTGACATTGAATGGGAGTGGGTAGAAGGTTATTTTTTAGCAACAGCAAATAATCAAATTATTTTCTGTGCTCCTGAATTAGAAATCATCCAATTAATGGTTAATGGGAAATTAGAGAGTGATAACATAAAGAAGTCAATGCAAGGTGAAGTAATTGAACTTGATCTAGGCATTGATAATGTAAATGCAGTCCATAAGTCTCACGTGTTTAGAGATGGTGTTGTTTTTTCAAATAGGCTTGCATCACTAAGTGTGTGTCATAGTCGTGCAAATGATTTTGTCCATTATCATGAGTAAATGGCCTAACAAGCGTTGCAGTCTCTTACATCATTAGTTATAAGGATAAAAAGGCTTGTATGCACGCTATTGAGAGAAAGCGGGCGTAAATGGAGTAGTTCAACAGATAAATAGAGCAAAAGCTCTATGGCGCTTTGTGATGTGATGGACGCCCCTCCCCAATGGCGTTAAGTGAACCATAATTAGATTAGATCGTTTAATCAAAGGAGCATCACATGAACATTAAAGTGGTTGGTATTAATTTAGCTAAGCATTATTTTCAAGTTTGTGTTTTAACTGATCAAGATGAGATCCATTCCAATAAAAAAGTCACAAGAGCACGTCTATTAGATGTGCTTCGCCAATTTCCAGAAGGCACCCTGATTGCTATGGAGGCATGTGGCACATCGAATTATTGGGCCCGTACTTTTGCTAAAATGGGTTTTAAAATAAAACTTATCCCACCTCAACACGTTAAGCCATTTGTTGGCCATCAAAAAAATGATGCAAATGATGCCCGCGCGATATGTGAAGCTGCATCTCGTCCAAGTATTCATAACGTTCCAACAAAAACTGTCGAGCTTCAAGATATTAAATCCATAAGATGCATAAGACAACGAAGAGTCGAACAACGCCTTGCCGCTGCTAATCAATTAAAAGGCTTAGCCAGTGAATATGGTGTGGTCATAGCAAAAAGCTTTAAGTGTTTAAGAGAGCAGGTGCCTATCGCACTAGAAGATGCCGATAATGAATTGTCGCTTGTGATGAGACGTATGCTTTATGATTTACTGACAGAGATTAATGCCCTTACCCTTGATATAAAATCATTAACCAATGATCTTGAAGCGCTCTGCAAACAACAACCACGATATCAAGCTCTATTGGCTATTCCAGGATTTGGTCCGATTGTAACCGCTGCGTTTTTAAGTCAGGTTGGCTCAGGAAAGCAGTTCTCAAATGGTCGGCAATTATCTGCGTGGTGTGGTTTAGTTCCTCGTCAATTCAGTTCAGGAGGAAAAACAAAACTGGGCAAAATCACCAAGAATGGTAATAACGAATTGAGAGCGTTGCTTATCCATGGGGCAAGATCAGTTTCAAAATATACACCAGAAAGAACCGATGCATTAAGTCGCTGGTTCAACGCGCTTGCACTGCGCAGTGGTAAAAATAAAGCGATTGTTGCGCTTGCAAATAAATTGACGCGAATAGCATGGGTTATTGTGACTACAAACGATGAATTTAAAGCGAGTTGTACATTTAAAAGTGCATAATTAACGAGTAAAAAAGTAGATAAGTAAAATATACACCCTAGTTTAAGTTTGCAATGCTTGATGAAAAACGGTCAACCGTTCCTGTAAAAACCTGCTTTGGGGCTTGGCATGTAAATGTCGACTTTGTGATTAGGAGACAGGACTCGGATTACATCATGGCGCAGGTTATTGATAACCTACTGAGACGTCGGATATATGACAGCAGACTGTAATCTTCATTAAACTTGCAATAAACGGGGCGTCCATATATGCCCCTAAGCGCCTTAGTGGGTAAAAATTTACATGCTCGATTTTTCCGGTCAGTGAGCGTTAATAGCTCACGCTAAAATTCTCAAAAAAGAGAGTGAAATCGATCTTAATGGTACCTCCAGGTTGATGCAGAGCTTGAAAGTAAGTGACTGGCAACGAACTAATCATAGGGTTATTTAAAAAGCTATTTACGAAGTAGTCGTCGACATATATCAAACGTATAAAAATTACTGTATCCACTATAAAGCGATTTATATTTTGTCAAAGATGACATCGTTTTAAATCAATACCAGCCTCCGTAACGACTCACTTTAAATTTGATATTTAGGTATTATTTAGCCGTTTTACGCCACGTTTACGCCTCAAAGGGCAGGAACCTTTATAAATAGGGGGTTGGTGTCGGCTATTTTATCCGTAGTATTGCTAAACAGATTATTTCTAGTTTGCTTATAAACATCCGTATTCCGGTGAGTAAAGCTCAATGACTACAATATTTTTTGCTGCGTTATATCGTCTATTGGCAGCTAAGATAACTTTACAATCTTGAGCTGCCAATACAGCTTCTGTTCACAAGTTATAAAGCCGTATTAAGTGATCCGGAAATCAGGTTTACCCTTCAATATGGATAATTTTTTCTACTGTTATCTTTTTTTTGCACCAAAAAAGTGCTCTCTTGCACCTTTTTGTGTTTTCTTGTTTTCCTAATATCTTTGTTATTTTAATTTAACTAATTGTTTTTAAATGGTTTAAAGTTTTAATCTCTTTTGGCGCAATTGTTGCAAGTATTTTACTTGCTGTTCCAATCGTTTTATTTTTTTAGTGTAGTCATATGGAGATACCAGATGAAATTATGTAAAGTATTAGTAAATGTATTCACCTCTTTATTGTTAGTGTCTACGATCCACTTAGCGCAAGCTGATCAGCTCGAATCTATTAAAAAAGCGGGGGTATTAAGAGTGGCTGTCCCACAAGATTTTCCACCTTTTGGCTCTGTTGGCACTGATTTCAAACCTCAAGGTTATGATATTGACATGGCGGCCTATTTAGCCGATGAATTAAATGTGGAGCTTGAACTTGTTGCTGTCACCAGTGCTAACCGCATACCTTACCTACAAACACGTAAAGTGGACCTGGTGATCTCGAGCCTGGGTAAAAATTCGGAGCGGGAAGCGGTTATTGATTTTAGTTCAGCTTACGCGCCATTTTTTCTTGGTGTCTTTGGTACCGATAATGAAATGGTGTCTTCGCCAGCGGATCTTAAGAATAAAACAGTGGGTGTTACCAGAGGTTCAGTGGAAGATCTTGAATTGAGTAAACTAGTCTCATCAACGACGACCCTGCAACGTTATGAAGATAATAATGCAACATTGTCAGCCTTCTTATCTTCTCAAGTGAGTCTTATTGCGACAGGTAACTTAGTGATTGCTGAAATTGCCACTCGCTTTCCAGAAAAAGCGCCTAAAACAAAATTTTTACTAAAAAATTCACCTTGTTATATCGGCGTGATGAAAGGTGATGCTGTATTGCTTAAAGAAATTAATCGTCTTGTCGCTAAAGCTAAACAAGTTGGTGTACTTGAAGGATTTTCTCAAAAATGGTTAAAGGCACCATTCCCTGCCGATCTCAGTGCATAAATCACTGACAATATAAGCACTTTTCTATGAGCTATAATCTTGATTTTTATGGGTTGGTTCCTTATCTGCCACAGTTTGTGGCAGGTGTTGGTACAACAATACAATTAACGGTTATTTCTACCGTTTTAGGGTTAATACTCGGAACATATTGTGCGGCAGGACGTATTAGTAAAGCGCGTTGGTTAAATTGGATTTGCGCTGTTTATATCGAAGTGACGCGAAATACGCCCTTTATTATTCAATTATTTTTTATTTTTTTTGGGCTGCCCGCATTAGGGATTAAGCTTTCTGCATGGCAGGCAGGAATGATTGCGATGGTGTTTAACTTAGGTGCTTACAGTGCCGAAATTATTCGCGCAGGTATTGAGGCAACGGCAATAGGTCAATGGGAAGCGGCAAAAACCTTAGGCCTTACACACCGCCAAATTTTTATGCATGTTATTTTGCCACCCGCCTATCAACGTGTTTATCCAGCACTGGTCAGTCAATGTATTATTGTGATGTTAGGCTCCGCCGTGGTATCTCAAATATCAGTCGAAGAACTCACTTTTGCTGCAAACTTTGTTCAATCGCGCAGTTTTTTGAGTTTCGAATCTTATATGTTAACCGCACTGATTTACCTTTTTCTGGCGATTTTAATGCGTCAACTATTCTCACTGCTGAAAAAATTCCTCTTTAAATCATCTGCTGTATAGGAAAAATAATAATGATGCAATTTACAGACTGGGATATTTTAAGAAATTTATTGTTTGCAGCGCGTTGGACATTGCTGCTTTCTTTCTTTGCTTTTATTGGTGGCGGCCTGGTAGGGCTGGTTTTGACCTTTATAAGAAGTATTAAAAATCCGTTTCTGACCAAACTGGTGCAAATTTACGTGGAGTTATTTCAGGGAATTCCATTATTAATGCAACTGTTTTTAACCTTTTTTGGTTTGTCTTTAATTGGCCTTGATGTTGATGCCTGGTCTGCCGCTATTTTATCACTGACTTTATTTAGCAGCGCTTTTTTGCATGATATTTGGCGTTCATGCATTGAAGCCTTACCTAAAGGTCAATGGGAAGCTTGCAGAACATTAGGCCTCACTCATGTGCAAAGTATGCGTCATGTCATTTTTCCCCAAGCTATAAAAATGGCCATAGCACCCACGGTTGGATTTTCTGTGCAGATTGTTAAGGGGACGGCATTGGCATCGATTATTGGTTTTGTTGAATTAACCAAAGCGGGCACCATGCTAAATAATGCGACATTTCAACCCTTTAAAGTATTTGCGCTGGTCGCTTTGCTGTATTTCCTTATCTGTTTCCCTTTGTCTGTTTTAGCCCGCTATCTGGAGAATAAAAATGATGTACGTCGTTAGTGTTGATCAAATCCATAAATATTATGGTGAGAACCATGTGCTACAGGGAATTAATTTAAAGGTTAAAGCAGGGGAAGTGATTTCCATTATCGGACGCAGTGGTTCAGGTAAAAGTACTTTATTGCGCTGTATGAACGGATTAGAAGAGTTTCAGCAGGGCGCCATCATCGTTGATAACCAGGCGGTTGAAAACGACGAATTTAAATTACGTTTATTAAGCCGCAGTGTTGGTATGGTATTTCAAGGATTTAATCTTTTTCCGCATAAAACCGTGGGCGAAAATATCATGCTTGCACCGGCTTTAGTCTTAAAGAAAACCCCAGAAGAATGCCGTCAATTGGCCAAAGAATTACTTGAGAAAGTGGGCTTAAGTGATAAATTTGATGCCTATCCAGCTAATTTGTCCGGGGGGCAGCAGCAGCGAGTTGCTATCGCTCGCTCGCTGGCTATGTCACCTAAGGTTTTGTTATGTGATGAAATTACCTCTGCGCTGGATCCGGAGTTGGTCGGAGAAGTATTAAAAGTTTTAGAGAAATTAAAAGCAGAAGGCATGACCTTAATATTAGTGACCCATGAAATGAATTTCGCGCGCAATGTTGGTGATCGTGTGGTGTTTATGAATCAGGGAAAAGTGTGGGAAACAGGGCCCAGTGATGAACTCTTTGCTAATCCGCAAACGCCAGAATTGCAAAGCTTTATTTCCGCCGTAAGATAGCATTCTTTATTTCTGATTAGGACAAAGAGCATGACACCCACGAACAATCCGTTGAGTGAGCGAATTACTAAAAATTATGCTCAATTAACAAAAAATGATCAACGTTTAGCCGATTATCTGCAGATTAACCCAGAAAAAATATTGATCCTGTCGACCAATGAAATTGCTGAAGCATGCTCGGTATCAAAAACCAGCGTCAGTCGTTTTATTCGTAAATTGGGTTATGAAGATCATTTGGCGCTAAGAAATGAACTGCTTGCAGCTCGAGATAAAGGAGAGCCTTTATCTGTCACCACACTTGAGGACTCTGAATTTCGTCAAGAAGTACACTCATTAGAGCAATTATGGGCACAACTGAGTGGAATGAATCTGGAGCAGTTAATCGAAAAAATAGCCACTGCCAAACGCGTTAAGATCATCGGTTATCGTAACAGTTATCCGCTGGCACTGCATTTTCGCCAGCAGTTGATGCAATGCCGTTCTGGTGTTGATCTGCTGCCTTTACCCGGGCAAACGATAGGGGAGGATCTGTCCTCTATCGATGAAGATGACTTTATTATCATTATTGGTATTCGTCGCCGGGTGAGTAATTTTGCCAATATTATTGCGCAGCTGTCGGGCCATGACTGTTTGCTTATTACCGATCAATCTGGTCAAAAATATGCGCAAAGTGTGTCGCATTTTTTAGTCTGTTATATGAATAACCAGGCACCTCTTGACAGTTATGCCGTACCGATGAGTTTGATTTCTCATCTGGTAAATAAAACTTATCGCTTGTTGAGCAGCGAAGCGGTCAAAATAAGCAGAAAAATCAGCATGAATTATTCACAGCTCAATGAGCTGGAATGATATTAAACATCATTAATTTCACTTTAATAAGTATGTAACATTATGAATATAATAAAAAAAATAAAAAAAGAGTGGTTTCTGGTCGGCATGGTTGTAGCTATTTTGTTAGCGATAATAACCCCTGATGTGGGACGTTCCGGTGGTTTTATTCACCTTAATCAACTGACCGGTATTGGCGTCGCTATTGTTTTCTTTCTCCACGGTTTAGGGTTGTCACCTGCTGCGATTAAAGCCGGGATTAGCAACTGGCGATTACATATTTATATTCAACTGGCAACCTTCTTGCTCTATCCCTTAATTTGGGTCGTATTTGGTGATAGTTTTCTTGCCTATATGCCGCCTGCATTGGCATTCGGTTTCTGTTATCTTTTTGTGCTGCCAAGTACTATTTCTTCTTCCGTAGCAATGACCAGCGTTGGTAGAGGGAATGTACCGGGCGCTATTTTTAATGCTTCTCTTTCAAGTATTCTGGGTGTTTTTATTACGCCGTTATTAATTCAGCTTTTTATGGGTTTTGAAGGGGTAGAACTGGATCTAATGGCATCGGTTATATCTATTTCTAAATTACTTTTACTGCCTATGATTGCCGGGCAAATTGCCCGGCCTTTTCTGCTTGCTCTGGCTGAAAAATATAAAAAAATCGTCGCGAAGGTGGATAAATACGTCATCTTACTGATTGTTTATAATGCTTTTTGTGATTCGGTTGCTAACGGAATTTGGCAGGAATTTTCACTGGGGTTATTAGTGACATCCTTTGTGATTTGTACTGTGATTCTTTTGACCATGGTGCATTCGCTGCAGTGGGGGGCCCGTCGTTGCAAGTTTGATTTACCCGATGAAGTTGCAGCCGTGTTCTGTGGAACGAAAAAAACACTGGCTGCAGGTATCCCTATGGCTAAAGTTATCTTTGGTGCTGATCCGAAGCTTGGGATGATTCTATTACCTATTATGCTTTATCACCCTATACAAATTTTCTACTGCGCAATGTTGGCTAACCGTTATGTAAAACAAAGTGAAAAGAACCAACAGCTAGCGGTTAAGCAGCAATAAGGAAAGTTAATAATGAATGGATTGATAGATAAGGACAGCCGTGTTTACTGCTCCCAGGGGCCAAAAACACTATTGCCCATTAGTGAGGGGTTACTGTCGGGTTATACTTTTGTTTTTAAAGATTTGTTTGATGTCAAAGGTTATGTCACTGGCGCGGGTAATCCTACCTGGCTTGAGACCCACAATACCGCAGAGCAAACATCGGCACTGATTTTAGCGCTGTTAAGTCAAGGAGCAAATTGCGTTGGACGAGTACAAAGCGATGAGCTTGCTTATAGTTTAAATGGTCAAAATATTCATTACGGTACTCCCTTAAATCCTATTGCACCAGATTGTCTTCCGGGGGGATCATCTAGTGGCAGTGCAGTGGCTGTTGCCAGTAAGGATGCCGATTTTTCTATTGGCACGGATACCGGTGGTTCGGTTCGTGTACCCGCCAGTTACTGTGGGTTATATGGTTTAAGACCGACCTTAGCAAAGTTTAATCTTGAGCACTGTTTTGAGCTGGCAAAAAGCTTTGATACTGCGGGTATCTTTACGCGAGATCTGGATTTAATGCGCAAAGTATTCGAGGTGCTCAATAGCGCACCGGTTAAGGGGGAATCTGCGCAAACTCTTTATCTGGATAATACTCTGGCAGCACAGCTTAGTGAGCAGCGTTTAAGGTGTTTGCAAGTGTGCTGCACCAAGGCTGGGATCACTCTGCTTACTGGTGATTTTTTGGCTGAGCATCATCTTAGCCTTGAAGCCATCAGTTTGTTATTTCGTACTGTTCAGGGCTATGAAATCATTGCAAAGCATCGTGGGTGGTTAGCTGAGTTTGGACACAGTTTAGATCCCTCTATTTATCAACGGGTGGAATGGTCACGCACGATCAGTGCAGCGCAATATACTCAGGCTAAAAAACATCAAACAGACTTTATGCTGCAACTGACCGTTCTGCTTCAGCAGCAAGGGGGGTTGTGGTTGGTGCCAACAACGCCTTCAGGGCCACCAAGCCTTTATCTTGCAGGTGAAAAGCTGGCCAAGTATCGATCGAATTTAATGGGGCTAACAAGTATTGCAGGGCTGAGCGGTTTCCCACAACTGCATCTGCCTATCAAGGGCCTGCAAGAAGGGCCCTGCGGAATATCACTGTTAGGTTTGCCGGACAGTGAAGGAGATCTGTTCGCTACTGCGCAACGGTTAACTCAAGGAAAACAATTATGAACTATCAACCAGCATTTAGCGCATCACATTATCAAGCTACTCAAACGGGTCAAGCTATATTAGATTCTGGAGGCACTGCAAGCGAAGCGATGGTTGCAGCCGCTGCGATGATCACCGTGCAATATCCGCATATGAACAGTATTGGCGGAGATAGTTTTTGGCTGATTTGCCATCCGGGTCAAACGCCCGTGGCTATTGATGCCTGTGGCGCGGCAAGCGATTCTATTGATGTGGATGCTTACCGTGCAAAGGGTGATGAACTGCCCGAGAGCGGTGGCGAATCGGCTATTACTATGGCCGGTACTATCTCGGGCTGGCAAAAAGCATTGCAGATTAACGGCGGTCAGCATTCGCTCAGTGAACTGCTTAAGCCCGCAATAGAGGCTGCTGACCAGGGTATTGAAGTGACGCAAAGTTTGGTTGACGCCAGTGAAAAAACCTTCGATCGTTTGCATGCACTTGATGATTTTGCCAATCTTTTTTTAAATCAGTCCAAGACCTTAACAGTAGGTGACAATTTAGTTAACCCAGCGCTTGCTGCAACGTTAACTCGTCTTGGCGAAGTGGGATTAGATGACTTTTACCGTGGTGAAATTGCACAAAAAGCGGCACAGGATTTAAGTAAAGCGGGTAGCCCGATTACACTTGATGATTTTCATTCTCATCGGGTTAAGGTGATGGCGCCACTGACGGTGGAAATATCCAAAGGACAATTGTATAACTTCGGTGCACCTACGCAGGGACTGGCTTCGCTGTTGATTATCGCTATTTATGATCAACTGGTAAGTACCGCCGGTAATGAACTTGAACACATGCATTTACTAGTCGAAGCAACCAAACAGGCCTTTATTATTCGTGACCGATTGATTACCGATGAGGGCTGTTTAAGTCAACCATTACAGGATTTACTCAGTGAAAAAACGATTCGTGAGTGTGCCGATCATATCTCATTAGAGAAAGCACAACCTTGGCCGTATCAGGCAAAAGTGGGTGATACGGTTTGGATGGGAGCGACGGACAGGTACGGTACGATGGTGAGCTTTATTCAAAGTATCTACTGGGAATTTGGTTCGGGAGTGGTATTACCAAGCACCGGTATTTTATGGAATATTCGTGGCAAAAGTTTCTCCCTTGATGCCGATCACCATAATGTATTAGCACCGGGTAAAAAACCCTTTCATACCCTTAATCCTGCCTATGCAGAGCTCCATGATGGCAGGCGTATGGTGTATGGAACCATGGGTGGTGAAGGGCAGCCGCAGACTCAAGCCTGTCTGTTTAGCCGTTATATCTATCAAGGGTTGAACCTGGTGGATGCGATTGCAAAACCACGTTGGTTACTGGGCCGCACCTGGGGAGATGCCAGCAATAATTTACGTTTAGAATACAGCCTTTATAAGGCTCACGCGGCGCAGCTAAGCAAGCTTGGCCATAATGTTACTTATGTGACAGATGATAATGAATTAATGGGGCACGCTGGTGCAATAGTCATAGACTCACAAGGTTTAGCCTGTGCAAGCAGCGATCCCCGCAGTGATGGAAACAGCTTACTTGGAGATTTTTTATGAACACCAGCAACCTTTTTGAAACCCTTGACCCACCACAACGTTTACTAATGGGTCCTGGCCCAATTAATGCTTATCCGCGTGTACATCAGGCTATTTCAGCTTCACTGATTGGCCAGTATGATCCGGTGATGACAGGTTATATGAATCAAGTGCAATCTTTGTATCGTGGTGTGTTTGAGACTAATAACCAGCAAACATTATTGGTTAATGGTACGGCGCGTTCGGGCATTGAAGCGGTATTAGTGTCGGTATTACAACCGGGCGATAAAGTATTAATCCCGGTAATAGGACGTTTTGGCCATTTGCTGTGCGAAATAGCGAAACGTGTTGGTGCACAAGTAAAAACCATTGATATTGAATGGGGTGAAGTGTGCTCGCCGGAACAAGTTGAAAAAGCGATTAAAGCATTTCAACCAAAAATATTGGCCACTGTGCAGGGTGATACCTCGACGACCATGAATCAACCTTTGGCGGAAATTGGTGAAATTTGCCAACGCCACGGTGTCTTATTCTACTGTGATGCAACCGCATCTATTGCGGGCAATGAGCTGAAAATAGATGAATGGCATCTTGACGCTGTATCCGTAGGCCTGCAGAAATGTCTGGGAGGGCCATCGGGCAGCGCACCCATTACCTTAAGTGATCGCTGTGCCGAGGTTATCAATCGTCGCAAACATATTGAGGCAGGTATTCGTGCCGCTCATCATGTTGAGGGCTGTGATGCGATGATTCAATCTAATTATTTTGATCTGGCCATGATCATGGATTACTGGGGCTCTGAGCGTTTGAACCATCATACTGAATCAACCAGTATGTTATATGCAGCGCGTGAATGTGCGCGTCTTTTTCTTGAAGAAGGGGCAGATAAAGTGATTGC
>JBLHWW010000094.1:0-14532 GCA_047629075.1 Psychromonas sp.
TTGAATTTTTTCGGCTCAGTATATCAGGCGAGTCTTCAGGCTGCAGCTTTACTTGGATGACAACAAGCTGTTTATTAATTAAACTGTAGGCGCAACTACTATTACTACTCTTTTAAGTAAGGCGGGCACCGCTCATGAAAATGGCTTCTATCTTGACCCTGGCAGTCTTTTTACTGCTGCCTTTGGCGGCAACAACACCTTCTGCCGCTAATGATGGCAGAGGCACCGATCTCAAGGTTAGCAGTACAGCTCAGGCGGTGCAGTTAGTTAAGCGTCAATATCAGGGTAAGGTTCTCAGAGCGCAGACAAGTAACAGCGATCGTTACTCTGGTTATAAGGTTAAGATGATCTCCAAAGAGGGACGAGTATTTTATCTCTTTGTCGATGCCCAAACCGGCAGTATTAGCGGAAAATAATCTCTATAGTCAAGCAACTAAAGATAGTCAAAGGATCCTGTCAATGAGAATACTTTTAGTCGAAGACGATCTCAGTCTCCAAAGCAATCTACAACAACACTTAGCCGCTTCTAATTATCGAGTCGATACCGCATCCGATGGTGAAGAGGGGCTTTTTCAGGGGATTGAATATAATTATGATGCGGCCATTATCGATCTGGGTTTGCCTAAAATAGACGGTATTACGCTGATTACTCGCCTTCGGGAAAAACACAGAAATTTTCCTATTTTAATTTTAACGGCGCGCGACAGCTGGCAAGCTAAAGTAGAAGGACTGGATGCCGGTGCCGATGACTATTTGTGCAAACCCTTTTATCCGGAAGAATTGGTGGCGCGACTTAATGCCCTGATTCGCCGTTCAGCGGGTAAAGCGAGTCCGGTTATTAATAATGGCCCATTCAGTATTAATACCAGCAGCCTTGAAGTAAAAAAAGAACATAAATTTATTAACTTAAGCGCGTCCGAATACAAGATTTTTGAATACTTTATGCTCCACCCTGGTGAAGTTAAATCGAAAACAGTGCTCACCGAGCATATTTATGATCAGGATTTTGATCTTGACTCCAATGTGATTGAAGTTTTTATCAGACGCTTAAGAAAAAAGCTCGATCCTGATAATGAATATCGACTGATCGAGACATTAAGAGGGCAAGGTTACCGCCTTACTCCGTTGCCAAAAAGTCAAAGTGATGCCTAATGAGCCAAAAGACGATGAAGCCCAAAAGAGTGGCAAACTTAAATTCCCTTAAAACACGCCTAATCGTCAGCGCCCTGTTATTAATATTAGTGCTTATGCCTTTGATTGGATTGACCCTCAACGATGCATTTAAAGAGCAGGTGAAAAGTGCCAGCAAAAATGAACTCAGCGCCTATGTTTATTCCGTACTTGCGGTGACTGAGTTTGATAACGGCCAGTTACTTATGCCGGATCTATTATTAGAAAATCAATTTAATGTTATTCAGTCCGGTTTATATGTTTTAATAACGATGCCTAAGGTTAACGCAGGACAGAGCAGAATAGCCTGGCAGTCTAATTCATTTCTGGGGTTTAAAGCACCCACTAACTTAGCGCATCCGGCGACCGGTCAAAGTGAATTTTCTGAAATTAAGCTTGAGGGAAAACCTTATCTAATCTATAGCTTCACTGCCAGTTTCGCTCAACCTAATAGTGTTGCAGCGCTGCCAATCACTCTTCATATCATTAAGGATCAGCTCGATTTTCAGCGCCAGGTTGACCGCTTTACTAAACAGCTCTGGAGCTGGCTGCTTATTCTAATGGCGCTATTGGTTATTGTGCAAATGGCTTGGTTGTTATGGACCTTAAAGCCTCTGGCCAAATTCTCCAAGGAGCTCAACGATATTGAACAGGGCCGAACACAACAGCTTACTGAAATTTATCCGACTGAATTGCAGGCTGTTGCACGGCAACTCAATGCCCTGCTTAATACCGAACAAACTCAGCGTAAGCGCTACCGTAATGCCCTGTCTGATCTGGCGCACAGCCTGAAGACACCGCTTGCCGTTATTCAAAGCCAGAAAGAGCTGGATCGCGCTGCAATCGAGCAGGTATTGATCATTAACAGTATCATTGGTCATCAATTAAAACGCGCTCAAACTGCGGCGGGCGCGTCCTGGCATTTAGGCATTAAGGTCAAATCCGTGGCGGATAAATTAATCAGAACCCTGCATAAAATCTATCGCGAGCCGCAAATATCAATAGACCAAAATAGCGATCCGCGAGCTATATTTAAAGGTGATGAGGCAGATCTGACCGAAATACTGGGTAATGTCTTAGATAACGCCTGCAAAGCCGCAAAATCGCAGGTCGCATTAACCGTCACCACCAATGAAAATGAGTTAATTATGACAATTGAAGATGATGGCAAGGGAATTAGCCCAAAGCAACACAGCCAAATCTTCGAGCGTGGTATACGGGCGGACTCCTACCAGCACGGACACGGGATAGGTCTGGCTATCGTGCGGGATCTTACGGACAGCTATAATGGTCAACTCTTCGTTTCAACGTCAAAAAACCTTGGAGGAGCCAAATTTGAGTTTCGCTTTAGCTTCTAAAGTTGCCGATCCACAAAGTTCAGCACTAAATCTTATTTTTCACACTTATATTTAAATCTTCAGCTAGCGTTCATCTTTGACTCTTTATGATGCCCGAATACCAAAAGAACTACAAAAGTGGTCATCCTTGCTGGTTAAAATTGACCCTAACTGCGTTCTGATTTTTATTCAGAAGGTCCTTTTCTTCACCACTTAGTGGTCAGCTAAAGCTGTTTGATAAAAAAAACCGCTCAGCAGCAAAATAGGCGCCAAAAATTGATAACAAAACCAGTCCTAATAAACGACGTAACACAGATTAATTAAAGCAAAAAAACAATTCGAGAGGCAGAGAAAGAGCGAACAGGCGATTAATAACAGGTTTAAAATCAATCAGAAACTGTTAATACGGCCCGCTCCTAAGATCGATTCCAAGACACTGGGGCCAGCAGAAAGATAAAGATTCCTGCAAAGGAGCTAAATTTCAAGCTCCTAATGACTGACTCCTGAAATTGAAATAATAATTTATATTTCTCATTGATATGGAGTATTATTAAAGTGATCTCAAAGCCCTATCGTTAAATATTTTCTGATTAAAGTTATACGCACCATTCAAAAAAAGGAAGCAAATCATGAACAAAAAATTAGTTACAGCATTAATGGTCGTCACTCTTTTGACCGGTTGTGTAAATCGCCAAAATGCAACAACAGGTGAACAAGAAATGAATACCGCGACAAAATCTGTTTTCGGTGGCGCAATTGCTGGGGCGCTTGTGGGTGCTGCGACAGGTAAAAAAAATGGCGCGTTATTTGGCGCACTTGGTGGTGCTGCTATTGGTGGTGGAATAGGTTATTACTTTGACCAGCAGGAAGCGGCATTACGCGAAGAGTTATTAAATTCCGGAGTACAGGTCAAACGTGTTGGCAAAAATGAACTGCAGCTTATAATGGCAGATGGTATTGGTTTTAATACGGGAAATTATCAGTTAAGCGGCAGTATTTTTTCAACTTTGAATGGCGTTGCAAGCGTTCTTAATGAATATCCCAAATCATCCTTAAGAATCATTGGCCATACGGACAGTGTTGGCAGCTCAGAATCAAATGTAACTCTTTCTGAACGTCGTGCTGAATCGGTGTCTAATTACCTTATGCAGCGCAATATGAAATCGGGTCGCCTAAGTACATTAGGCTATGGAGAACGCCGCCCAATAGCAACTAATGATACTCCTTCAGGCCGTTCGGCTAACCGTCGTGTTGAAATTAATATTATAGCTAACTAGAGTCTGTTGACCTTTCGTGTGCATTTTTGCAGCAATTTGTGCGTGCTTTAACACAAGGCAGAGCCTGCGCAGTTTGATTATTCTACATAAGCAGGCGATAACGCAGTAGAAAGTGCCCACAAATCTGGCCCTTTGGGTTCATCTAAAAGCGTCCTGTGCTGCGTTATGCGTCGTTTACATAGAATAACTATGTGAACGAAGCATGCCTTGTTCAGAACACTTTTAGATTGAACGAAATTTGTACTCCAAAGGTCAACAGACCCTGGGTGCTTTTGATTTTTTAGCTCTTCTCTAAAAGATAAAAAAAACAATTCCAATAATAACCAGCCAAGCTAACGTGTTGTAAGGCAGCCTCCCGCTATTCCATCGGAGTCTACGTTCACTTTAATTTGGCCACCCTGCTTAAGAGTAAATAAGATCCGGCAATCCCTTTTCAGACCCAGAAAATATATTTTTGGTAACTATTTCACGCGGCTCAGGATGTTCAATTTTTCCTCGCAGAGATTCTTATTTTTCAATTAACAATTCAGTTTTTCGACAACCCGCAAACAAAATATCGGAGAATAACTCAAAGTTGGGCTCTCTCTGCTGCAATAAAAATCGGCAAGATATAACGTATTGAGGCTGAGGGAATTTTACTTGAATAGCAGCGTAACAATCGCAAATTAGCAAGGCTAAGGTCATTCCTTTTTTGCTATAAACACAACACTATAATTAATTATTTATTTACCCTATTCAGTACTACTTGTACCACCCTGAAATTATGAAAAGCTCTCTTTCATTCCTACCTTACCGCATCAAACGGTCTTTCCAGTGAAGAGGCCAGTCAACGGTTACAGCGTTTTGCTAAAAGCAGATCAAATTTCACAGACGTTGTTCTCCATTGCTGATGTTACTGGCAGAATTTACTACGCTATTCCCGCTGTTGCTGATGGCCGCAGCCCTGCTCTCCTTTTTTACTCAATCGATTAGCCCTGGTCTCTTTTTCACAAAACTATAGGGGAAAGCAGTTAATGCTCTCCTTTGTTGATTGCATACCTAAAGAAGTTGCATTACTGCGCGAGGGTGAGAAAATTTTGAGTAATGCAAAAAAGGGAGTACTAGGTAATATTCTGTTCCTTCGGGGTGAGGATAGTACTTTGGTCGATGGTTTTATTATCAGTGCCTTACAGCGATTGCTGGGTAAGTCTATCCTGACCAGTGAAACAGAGCCGGTGAAACAGATCCGGTGAGCAAGTTCGCAGTGCACAAAATTTTCTCTACTGCACCTATAGATATCTCTATCTGGTGAATTTTTATTATTGCCCCAATGACGCTATCTGCCATCGACGAATTCAGGAAGTGGCTGGCACGCAGAAGATTACAATGGCTAGCAGTATAAGCTATCGCATTATTTTCTCCTCTCGCAAAAAAGAGGATATAATGGATATAGTTGAAGATGCAGTTTACAAATTCTCGCGAAGAATAACATTGAAGATAACGATAACGGCAATAGTCTGAAGTCTGATAATGATAGCAGCATTAAATTTATCGATTTTAATGTGTTTATTTTTTAACCTCCTCTTGACTTTCAAATTAGATTCTATAAAGTACACGCCAGCAGGAAAGAAAGCCTTTTGTTTACATTCTCCATTTCGTTGTTTTATTAATAATACCTCGCTCTGTAGTTTTTAAGTTCCAGTCTGTTTTTACGCTATTCATGTCTTTTAAAGACACTTTTATTAAAATTACAGGGTATTATTATGTCTAAAGTTCAAGGTACAGTTAAATGGTTCAACGAGTCTAAAGGTTTTGGTTTTATCGAGCAAGCTTCTGGTCCAGATGTATTCGCTCACTTTAGCGCTATCTCAAGCGAAGGTTTCAAAACTCTTGCTGAAGGCCAAAAAGTAGAATTTACTATTACTCAAGGTCAAAAAGGCCCGAATGCTGAAAACATCGTAGCTATCTAGTTTGCTATGATATTTTAGCTTCTATATTGAGCTGAGTAATATTGAAAAATGGTAAACCTTCACGGGTTTGCCATTTTTTTTGTCCATTCGAAAATAAAATGCTTCCATAATTAAAGAGACTTAGTCCCTTCAATCCAGCGCACAGCTTTATCTGCTCCCAACCCGCATAAACATCTGATCCATCTTACTCCGCTATCGTCTACTTTTATTTTACGCTCATAAAATAGCCTGAATGATTTTGAATAGTAAATCTGATTACTTTGTTAATGCAGTTGCTATGATGTTATCCATAGGGTGCATTCTATGCACCGCGGACAGCGCTAATCAGTGCATAGAATGCATCCTATAGGCGATGCGTTTGTTATCATGGTTGGTGGTAGTTGGCGTTCAAATAAGACCGCCATTAAATTTATTATCAATTCTTTCAAAGGAAAAATTGAGGCTCACAAAAGCGCCGGGATAATTTTAAATCGGATCACTTTATTAATGAAATTGGTATTATGTTATCGGTAGGGTGCATTTTATGCACCGCAAGCAATTGCTGCGCGTGCTATTTCTGGGTGCTGCTGTGATCTTAGTTTAATAATCAGCGACCAATAACTAAGGAAATATAAAATATTTTGCTTGGTAGATATCCAGATTTCTCCTTAGCTAAAGCCAGAAAAAATAATTACAGCTTAAGAGCTGAAAATATCACAAGGGAGAACAGAGAAAGCAATACTTAATAGTAACAAGCCCGCAATATGGAGCATAAAAAAAGCCCATCACAACAAAAAAGTAAACAGGCTATTATATTCTGATTTTAATCGTTTTTATGACTCTAAGAGTCAAAACTCGCCCTCTTAGAGCAGATTCACATAAAATATTTCACTAAGCCGATACGAGCTCGTCTTCTGCTTGAGATAGTAAAGCAAACTCTTCTTCAGCGGTTGCTGCAACCAGATTGTGACGGCCGATCAAGAAATAGTAAGCCATGCCAACAATAAAGAGTACCAGTGTGAATAGGAATGCGCGAACATCATAAGCATAGACGCCAGTCAGAGCAACTAAAGACAACACAAAGGATATGCTAGAGGTCACAATACCACCCGGTGTTTTATAGGGACGTTTGAGTTCCGGTTGTTTGATACGAAGCAGGATGTGGCTTCCAGACATCATCGCATAGGATACGGTTGCGCCAACAACTGCCATTGACAGTATCAGATCACCTTCACCCGTCAATGAGATAACGAATCCCAAAATACCTGGATAGACAAGTGAACGTACTGGCACTTTGCGCTTGCTGGTTAATGATAACTTTTGTGGCAAATATCCGGCTCTAGACAACGCAAAAACTAAGCGGCTGTAACCGTAAATAATAGAGAAAAATGAGGCGACCAATCCTGCCAGACCCAATATATTAACCATAGTGGCAACATTATTGTGGCCAGTCATATTTAGCGCATCCACCAAAGGAACGGCACTTTCTCCAGTCACTTTAGCACCGGCAGCACCAGTCACCAGAACGACAACCAGGACAGCAGTAAACAACAGGAAAATTATCGCAGCAATAATGCCTTTGGGCACATCTTTGGCCGGATCTTTTGCTTCTTCAGCTGCTAAAGGCACACCTTCGACCGCCAGGAACAACCACATAGCAAATGGCAGGGCTGCCCACACACCGTAAAAGCCCATTGGCAGAAACTCTGTTCCATTGACAGCAGGTTCGATATCAAACAGACGTGCCGCATCAAATTCCGGCAGTAATACAACGGCCGTTGTAATAATAGCTAAAACAGCCAATCCACTGATCACCATCATCACTTTCAGCGCTTCACCCGTGCCAAAAATATGAATACCCACAAAAATCAGATAAAATAAGGCGTATACTATTGGCCCGTCAATTCCGATCAGCTCATTAACTGCAGAGCCTATGAAAATGACAATCGCAGCGGGTGCAAGTGTATATTCGATTAATACGGCAAGTCCGGTAAGGTAACCACCAGTAGGTCCCATCGCTTGACGCGCAAAACTGTAACCTCCACCCGCAGCAGGAATGGCTGCCGACATTTCAGCGAGAGACAATACTAAGGTTAAGTACATGATTCCCATCAATACGGCGGCAATTACAAATCCTCCCCATCCAGCCTGAGCGATACCAAAATTCCATCCCGCAAAATCACCCGAGATAACGTATGAAACCCCAAGACCGGCAAGTAGAATCCACCCTGCAGCCCCCTTTTTCAATTGTCTTTGAGCAAGGTACTCTTCATTATTTGACATAATATTTCCTTTTAGTAACGCCTAGATAGTTAAACGAAATTGTTGTGTCGTAGTACTTTCAAGCTGCAGATCTTGAGAACGATCTTTCAAACTCACTCCCGATAATTCCATGCGCCGCGACTCATTTAATAAATAAAGACACTTGTGCGCTGCCGCCTGATAGTGCAATCCTTCCGGTCTGATATTGGAGACACAATTTCTAAGCGAATCTTCGATACCGGGTTTAGCATTCCAAGTAAGATAAAGCCCCATACTATCTGGAGAACTCAGCCCTGGGCGTTCACCAATCAATAACACCACGGCTTTAGCGTTGAGTGTCTCACAGGCATCATCACCGACCGCCACACGACCTTGCTGAACAACGCAAAGAGGCGCAATTTTCCACTCTTTATTTGCGTCCTGATGGAGACTATTTATTAATATATCCAAGAATGGTTGGGCATGATTACTGATAGCGTAAGAAGACAAACCGTCGGCAACCACAAAAACCACATCGTAATGCTCACCTGTATTCTGCTGTTGCAACTTGTAGATAGAAGCATCATCGAGCTGCCGGCCAAGATCCGGGCGCTGTAAATATTCCATGCGCTCACGGACTTTGCTGTGCAGCTTTTGAACGGGTAAATAAGGTTGTAAAAGATCAGAGGCTGCAAATTGTTGAGACAATTGCTCAACATCTAGTGGAACATGAACAGCATCAATAGCCTGAGCATGAGCAAGCTGGAAATGCAGTAGCTCAGCCGTTGGAATACTGGTCCCTACCCGGCCAAGTCCAATGCGGGCGTTGGTAAATTGTCGTAATTTTTCCCAGGAATCTTTATGGACCATCTCTTCACTGCTTGGCACAAGTTTATTCATAAGGTCTCCTTAATCATTGCCAATGGCCGCGCAAAACTAGCCGGTAGTTCGTCATTAAGCTGAAAACGGTTGTCCGCGGGTGAGATATTCATCTTTTTTAGCCATTTGTCGAATTCGGGTGCAGGGCGAAGCCCCAACACTTGACGGGCATAGAGCGCATCATGAAAGGAGGTAGTTTGGTAATTAAGCATAATGTCATCGGAACCCGGAATCCCCATAATGAAGGAGCATTCAGCCACACCTAACAAGGTCAGTAAGTTATCCATATCATTCTGATCTGCATAGGCATGATTGGTGTAACAGATGTCACATCCCATCGGTAAACCCAGTAACTTGCCGCAGAAATGATCTTCCAATGCTGCTCGAATAATCTGCTTGCCGTCAAACAGATATTCGGGACCAATGAAACCCACCACGGTATTGACCAGTAACGGATTAAACTTACGCGCGACCGCATAAGCACGCGCTTCACAAGTCTGTTGGTCAACACCATGATGTCCATTAGCTGATAGCGCGCTACCCTGTCCCGTTTCAAAATACATCAGGTTATTGCCGACCGTGCCGCGCTTTAATTCCAGTGCTGCCTGGTGCGCTTCATCGAGCACATTAAGATTGATGCCAAACCCCTTGTTGGTCGCCTCGGTGCCAGCAATAGACTGAAAAACAAGGTCGACAGGTGCACCCAGCTCAATAGCTTCGATGGTATTAGTGATATGGGTTAACACACAGGACTGGGTAGGTATTTCATATTGCTGAATAACATCATCCATTAACTTCATTAGCTTAACAGCTTGCGATACGCTGTCCGTTGCCGGGTTTATACCGATCACAGCGTCACCACTACCGTACATTAAGCCATCAAAAAGTGAGGCTGCTATACCATTGACATCGTCTGTTGGATGATTAGGTTGCAGACGTGTTGAGAGGTGCCCGGACAAACCAATAGTATTGCGAAATTGGGTGATGATGTGGCATTTCTTAGCCACCAGAATTAAATCTTGATTGCGCATTATTTTACTGACAGCAGCGACCATCTCCGGAGTAATGCCAGATCGAATTCGTTCCAGCTCGACTGCCGTCGTTGTTTCTTTTAACAGCCAATTACGAAAATCACCAACGGTTAAATGGGCGATTTCAGCGAAAGCGGCTAAATCATGATCATCAATAATAAGGCGAGTTATTTCATCACTTTCGTAGGGAATGAGTGTTTCCTCAAGAAAATGTTTCAAGGGTAAATCTGCCAAAATCATTTGCGCCACCACTCGCTGCTCAGAGGAAAGTGCAGCAACACCTGCAAGTTGATCTCCAGATCTTAAAGGAGAAGCTTTTGCCATCACATCGGCAAGACTGGCAAATTGATAAACGTGGCTACCAAGCTGATAACGATAATTAGACATTTTAGATACCTAGAATATTAAATTGGGCGCAAACTTTGCAAACAAACTTTACAAAGCATCCAAGTAAGGTGAAGCGAATATCGTTCCAAGTGAGTAACGGAATTGTGCAAACCTAAAAAACATTTTTAAAACAGATAGTTAGTTAAACCATTCAGCAACGTGATGGATCAATATGGAGCATTAAAAGTCATGCACTTTTCACAACAGCACGATGATAAAGACGTAATGGCACTGGAAAGGTGCAAGTCATTCACTTTTGATGTTAACCAGCAGGCTGAAAGCCTGCTTAAATGGGAGCAGCGTTATAATCAGCACAGCAGTGGCAGATTTAGCGGCTATTTGGATGAATTAAAATTAGGCGGGATACATCTTTTTGAGGAGTTTACCAACCAGACTCTACTGCAGCAATGCAGCGTAAAGGAAAACAGTGTATGGATTGGTTTCTCCCTTCAGCCGCAAAGACCGAAAATAAATAATAACAACATTGCTGCCGGGCAGCTAATGACCAGACCCTCGGGAGTTGATTTTGAGTTAATTACCCCGCAAGATTTTCATATTTTTGGATTAGTGCTGGATAGAAAAGGCTTACAGAATGAAATGGTTGGACTTGATGCTGAGCGATGGCAGAGGCAGACAAATGAAATATTGGTATCCGAGCCGAACCAATACGTTAGTTATGAACTGGCAAAATTGATTCAGTTACTACTTAATAGTGCTGCTTTTCAAAATCAGCCGTCAGATGCAAGAAATCGGTCCAGATTAAGCAAGTTAATGCCGTTGGTAATATCTAGAATAGCGGATCTATTAGCACAAACAGAGTCAGACTTTAATAAAGTACAAGTCCAGTTTCAAACCAAACAAAGAGTGATAACAGCAGTGAGCAGCTACATTAAACAAACCAATCTCTACCCACTTACCATCACAGAGTTATGCAAAATTACCAATGTTAGCAGGAGGGCGCTGCACTATTGCTTTGAACAGGGACTCGGTATTTCACCCGTTCAGTATATAAAGGATTGCAGGCTGAACGAGATAAGACGCATTTTATTAAAAAATGAAACAGAGGTTATTATTGCTGATCTGGCACTCGATTTTGGATTTTTTCATATCAGTACATTTAACGCTCATTACAAGCAGTTGTTCGAGGAAACCCCAACACAAACGAGACAACGATCAGCTAACTATCAAAATGCGATAATCAGTTATCCTAAAGTAGGTGAAAATATCAGAAGCTAGCCAGATAGATGATCTTCGAGAACAGTTTGGCCATTCACAAAAATCATCACCGCAGAGAGCTACAGCTTCAAAGTAACTAGTATTAAATAAAAGAGAGAAGGTACTCGCCTATCATTAAACATTCGCTGGTATCTCTTAAAACGACTAGTTATAACCACGAATAAAGTGATCCGTTACGATATCAGTTAATGGCGTTTCATATGATCGATTGACGGTTTTATGTTGCGTTTCATTTTCCCTTCGGCAGTGCTTAAGTTGAAGGGATAAATGGTTGGTACAATCATTCAGCAGTTGATTTTTAAACGTGCTGTTGATTATCTTTTTACTCATGTTCTTGTGCTCCGTTGCTAATAAAATATGGATAGCCAGTAGAAATATCGGTCATTATTTATCACCCACTACTGTGGTTGATTTATATTTTAATTATTGCACTAGTGTCACATCATCATTGCATTATTTATTAATTATTGATTAGTTGATGATGATTAAGTGTCATAAAAACAAAATTCTTGATACTTTTCTTTTTAGTATGATGACGATTCGGCTGTTTTTCGCCAGCAGACAATTATTTTAGCGTTAATTGAGCAAGGGCCGCCTGTTTCAAACAATTGGCGCACTCAGTCAGACTCCAAAATTTATTCTTTAAAGATTAAATTTCTACCGTTAGGTATGACAGCACCTCACAGACATGCCTTAAGTTGTTTTTTACCCAATCTTTGTCCACAGCCCCCCAATCGGTTACCCGATACTCACCTCGCGCAGATTGCTCTATTTTAACCTCAATTTCATGCAGCGCTTTGATAGTGTCTTGTGCGGTTCTTCTGGGCATTCCGGTCGCATCGATGATTTTGGGCACGGTATTAAAATTATTGTCAATTAAGTAGGCGACAAGCAATCTACGCAGAAATGAAGTTTGGGTTTTACTTGGTTTACTAGTCATATTTTACCTTTAAAAGACTCAGGCAAGAATGCCTCAATGATAGATGTAAAGCTAGAATATCTATTTTTATCAGTTAGTTGAAATCGATCAGAGCAGGATAAAGCGGCACTCATCAGCAACTCAATCTGAAGCTTTATTATAGGTTAGCAGCACTAAAGGACAATAGCCCTTTTGGCTTAGAGTATTTTCAGGAAAATACTCTAAGATACAACACCAGATGGCACCGCTTCCGCTATAATTTTTCAGTTCAGTGGTAAAGTTAATCATGCACCAGAGATGAGGCCGCAAAAATAAGTGATGAAACAAAAAATATTAACATTATCAATCTGTTCATTTAATAGTCTCCTTATTGCTTTTATGTTTGATGGCGAGCACCAGTTGCGCCTCACCATGATTTTCCAAGAACTTCTCAATTTTCTCCGTACCGACAATCTCCACCTCAAGTGCTAAAATATCCAGCTCAGCAGGCCCGAATAGGGCCTCTATTTTATTACCCTGATGGTCTAATGCTTGTACTTCATAGCAGTTATCATCCACTTTGATGCGTTTAACCTGCTAGTCTTTTGCTCCAGTCTATGGCGAAGTTGTTGCTGCGGTTGCATTTGTCAACAGGATCGTAGTACTGCACTGAGATAATATGGTAAAGATTTTTAACTTTTTTTTATCCATATTGAATTGCCCTTAGCTAACTTGCTTGGTTAATTTAAAATATGGTTTTGTTATCCACTAATTATTTGAACCTAAGCCCTCTAAAATCTGCACTGCTGCAGATAAAAACTTGAAACGAATGATTAGCAATAAAAATATGATATTTGACCCGACTTAACGCAAGCTTAGTAGAAGTCAATTGGCAGGAAAAAACTGGAGGAGTAAAATGGGCGGCAGCGCCGAATAAGCAACCGTTCCGATCATTAGGTTCTCACTATCCGCAGCCCGTTAACCATTAATAACCGTGTATTATTGAAAATTCTCAACAATCTGCAGCAAAGCCCGATGATGATAAAATTAATGCAATTAATAAGAGTAATAATCGGCTTTCACTTGGACTGCTGTCAGCAAGGCAATCCCCTGCCGAAAGATAGGGGATCACCTTGCAACTTTAAATTGATAAAATTTTGGTCGCAAAACTATTCTAAGTGTTATTGTTCGAGTGTGTTCACCCTGTTGACGACAGTAAGCAGTGGCGGTGTTAGTTGATAAAGCCAGGGTTGCTGCGGAATGACCTCAAAAGATGAATAAAATTGCTCTGTTTCTCTGGAATAACATTTTGAAACAAGAAGAAATTCAAGGGATAAATAGAGCCCAATAAATGAACGACTCAATAAAGAGGAAGTGATTATGCTGATAACTTTTTCATGTCCCGCCTATGCGGACCTAACTATGTTTGGTGACGTGGCGGTCAAACTGCTTAAAATAATGGAGCACAGTGGCACAGTACCTGGTGCTATCGGTGCAGAAGATGTGCAAGCCGCTCTGGGCCGTCTGGAGACTGCCATCAAGCAGCCACTAGAGCCAAAAACACCGATAAAACAGCAGGAAGACGAGGACGAGGACGAGGAACCGGCCATCAGCCTGTCGCATCGGGCCTTGCCTTTGATCGAATTACTCAGGGCTGCGGTCAGGGATAAATGCAATGTGATGTGGGACAGCAATAAATAGTCCTTGTTACACCCTTCATACAGATGGACATGCAGTCGTTAGTTGCAGACCATAAAATAATAGGATTATCCATTATTTTATGGTCAAAGCACAAGTCGCCTAGCGAGTGTCTTCGGACTTAAGTTTGTATTCTATATTCATGACCTAATTTCATCCCCTTTAATAGAAAGAGTATCTATATAGAAGTCGTTATTTTGTGGAGCGCTGCCCTCGGTGCTAGTTTCTTTAAGATTTTCACAAAAAATGCACTATGCACACTTGCTCATCAAAATGAATGTTTGTATTTAAGTCCGAAGGCGCTAGGGTCTGTTGACCTTTCCTGTGCGTTTTTGCAGCAACTTGTGCGCATTTCATACAATACCGAGCGTAGGCCCTGTAGTTATTCTACATAAGCAGGCGATAACGTAGTCGATCGCATGCACAAATGCTGCCCTGCGGGTTCATCTA
>JBLHWW010000095.1:0-14484 GCA_047629075.1 Psychromonas sp.
AACGGCTCTTTTCATAGTCAACTTTCTCAACCGTTCCGGTGAAGTCGACAAAAGGACCTTCAGTAACACGTACAATCTGACCAGCTTCAAACAGTGTTCTTGGTCGTGGAGAATCATGCGACTCTTGGAGACGATTAAGAATATTATCTACTTCTTTTTGAGAAATTGGTGCTGGACGCTCTTTACTGCCGCCGATAAATCCCATCACACGATCAATACTTTTGACTAAATGCCAGCTATCATCATTCATCGCCATTTCAACTAACACGTAGCCAGGAAAGAATTTACGTTCACTCTTACGTTTTTGTCCGGCGCGCATCTCAACAACTTCTTCCGTTGGGACTAAAATTTGGCCGAAATGATCTTCCATTTCATTTAATTTAATATATTCGAGTAATGTTTTTTGTACACGCCCTTCATAGCCTGAAAATGCTTGCACCACATACCATCTCTTTTTTTGTAACTCTTCTGACATATTAAATCCTTAAATTGCGGTGGTAATAAATGCGACTAGGCGGACGAGTACGCCATCAAGCCCCCATAAAATCAGACCAACAATTGCTGATACGGCGAGGATAATTAATGTTGTCTGCACTGTTTCTTGACGTGTAGGCCAAACTACTTTGCGTACTTCTAAACGAGCATCTTTAGCGAAAGCGATGAATACTTGTCCCTTTTCCGTCATAACGGCAGAAAAGACAGCAAGTGCAGCTAACAGTAGTAAAATGCCTACACGCACTAAAATATTTAACGAGTCACCGACCATATAATTACCAACAATAATTGCCACTAGTAATATGGTTGTAACACCCCATTTAAGACCGTCGAATGAACTTGTTTTATTTTCAGTATTCATTGTACTCATAACGCGTTGTACCCATTGTTAAATTAATAATCGTTTTTGTGCAAAAGACACTGTCTGAAGCATCAAATTAACTCGTTTCACTGTAAAACGCAGTGTGAATTCACACCTGAAATTAAAGCTCGTCAGTATAAGGATTTTTATTGCCTTTGTAACGCAATAATCCTTATTTTTTACAGAAAAAGAACTTCTTGAGCAAACTTAATCAACATATCTGCACCTCTCGGTTGCTACTCAATTGGGTTATTAGCACCATAAAACAGCTTTTTTTCCTCGGTCACCACGGTTGAGGGCTTCATCTTAAAGCATTTTTGGATCGCAGAAAATCGGGCGCTTTATATTAAAGCTTTTTGGATTGCTGAAAATTGCTCACTTCCAGTTAGCAATAATCGCGTTTTTATCCGCCAATCTAATAAAAGTCAAATAATAGCATATTTAACTCAACAATAGGCAGAGCGATGTTGCAATAATAGATTCAACAACTAATCTAAACTTGCAAAAAATTCACCACCTGATTTGAACATAATCAACTAAAATAAGCAGTAGGAAGTTGTTTCTTAGAAAGGGGTTGTATTCTTCGCCACCGAGCACACAGAGGCTTCGCACACCGAGAAAAAACAATCCCCACCGACAGCCGAGCCTGAAGGCCCAGTTCCGAGAGTATGTATATACTTTGCCTTTTGGAACCGCGCCTTTAGGCGGGGCAATGTTTTGTAAAAACATCCGGTTGAAAATTATCAATACGCTGCTTAGCAAAACAACAGCCGAGCCTGAAGGCTCAGTTCCAGGAGTATGTGCAGGCATTGCCTTTTGGCATCCCGCCTTCAAGCTTTCAAGCATTTTACCCGCCGGGCCTAAAGGCTCAAAGTAAGATCCTAATCTTTCCTCCATGCTCTCGGTGTACTCTGTGGTTAAAATTCATTTAAGCTTTCTTAACTTTTTCAGCCCATTTAAGCGCGGATTCCGACATCATTGCATACACAAATTCAAATGCTTCTATGCTTTGACGATATGGATCAGGAATTTCCTGCTGAGTATTCCATTGCCCGAATAACATGGTTTTACCCCTTGCAGCAGGCGCAAGCTTAGTGACCGCATTTATATGGCCCCTTTCCATCACTAGTATCAGATCATGTTCGGCAATCAGCTCTGCCGTCAGTTGCTGTGCAATATGCAGGGACAGGTCAATATTTTTTTCTGCTGCAACGAAGATAGAATTTGGATCTGCAGGTCTACCGACTAAGGCTTTAATGCCGGCTGAATTAACCTTCAGCTGTGGTAAATGTTTTTGTAATAACCGTTCGCCAATCGGTGAACGGCAGATATTACCCACACAAACCACTAAAATTTTGTTAAACATAGTCTGACCAATTCCTTACGCGCAACACGTATTCCATTAATTTATAAATGTAAATAGTATAACAATTTGATTAAATTTGTGTTCTCTTTTTAGGAGCGAGCCTTCAAGCAGGCAAAAAAATAACCAACAATAACCAGGCCTAAAGGCCCTGTTTCGAAAACCTACCAGCATGCAAGCATTTTACCCACCGAGCCAAAAGCACAGTCGAATCTAAATAACACCGTCATTTCTATTTTTTGGGGCCTTCCAAACCAAATCACCTATGCCATCTTATATCTGATTTTTTTAGTTAAAAGATCAAATCGTGGAACAGGCATTAAGTTCAATTTATTTTACTTCTTATCCCGAATTCTGGTTAATTAGACTCTAATAGACCTGGGGCAAATATTTTATGAACCTCAATGGCACAGCCGATTATTTTTTGAGTTAGAAGATCGTTTTCCATAAAACTGCTATAAAAAATACATTACGATTATAGAAACAGATTTCACACCAAAAAATTTACAGAGCAAACAATGAGAGTAAAAACTTGTTTTTCCTCTGTAAGCGCAGCATATCTTTTTTTTCTCTTTGTGGACTGGTGTATTTAAATTCGCCCGTAACGATCTTCAAAGCGCACTATGTCATCTTCACCAAGATAACTGCCTGTTTGCACTTCAATCATTTCTAACGGTATTTTGCCGAGGTTTTCCAACGCATGAATGGTACCTAACGGAATGTAAGTTGATTCATTTTCAGTTAACAGAATGGTCTTCTCACCATTTAATACGCTTGCGGTGCCTGCTACCACAATCCAATGCTCTGAGCGGTGATAATGCTTTTGAATTGATAGTTTTTCACCCGGTTTGACGGTGATTCGTTTTACATGATCTCTTTTACCAAAATCGATAGAGTCGTACTTACCCCAAGGACGATACACTTCACGGTGGATTTTATGTTCATCTCTTCCTGCTTCTTTTAACTGATTAACAATCAATTTAACATCTTCCACTTTATCTTTGTTTGCCACTAAAATCACATCCTTAGTTTCAATAATCACTAAGTTCTCAACACCGACTGTAGATACTAATTTATTTTCTGCATAGATATAATTGTTGGTTGAATCAACCGTAATAACATCACCTTTTATGGCATTTTGGTTATCATCTTTAGCCGAGACTTCCCATAACGCAGAAAAAGAGCCTACATCACTCCAGCCGGCATCCATAGTTACGACTATTACGGGGTTGTTTCCCTGTACACAAAGAGGTTCCATTAGCGCATAATCGATAGAATTATCTGGGCAGGTGGCAAAGATAGCCTTATTAACACGTATAAAATCTAAGTCTTGTAATGGCGCAGCAATAGCACGCTTGCACACATCTAGTATGTCAGGTGAAAGTTTTGCTAATTCTTCAAGGTAACGACTTGCTTTGAAAAGAAATATACCTGAATTCCAGTAATAGTTTCCACTTGCCAAATACTCTTCTGCAGTCGCCAGATCTGGTTTTTCTACAAATTCCCTAACAGAGAAGGCATTAGGACTGCCATTCGTATCTCGCCCCTTGCAGCTTGCCCCTTTTTTTATATAACCATACCCCGTTTCAGGCGCAGTCGGTACGATACCAAAGGTCACCAGCAGACCCTTTTCTGCAAAGGGTAACGCTTTTTCTACAGAAGTTTTAAAAGCTTGGGTATTTTCAATAATATGATCAGCAGCAAGTACTAATAAAACAGGCTCATCGCTGTCGATCGCATTGTTAACTGCCTGCAGTGCAGCAAGTGCAATCGCAGGGGCTGTGTTTCTGCCAACTGGCTCTAAAATAATACCACTATGCTCATAACCCCCCAAACGCATTTGCTCAGCAGCAATAAAACGGTGCTCTTCATTACAAATTAATACCGGGGCTGCAGCTCCAAACCAGATAAACGCGCGACGGTCTGCTGCAGCATTGATTGCTCACCAGTTACGGTTAAAAACTGTTTTGGGTAAAGCTCACGAGAGAGCGGCCATAATCGGCTGCCAGTACCACCGGCCAGAATAACAGGAGAGATCATAAATTACTTCCAGTTTCAAGTATTGAATATTGAGTTTAATAATGAAACTCAATATATTAAAAACGTATTAATTATGTAAATCGCAAATCAGCTTGTTTATCTGTGTTGAAAATACCACTTGCTGTGAGTGTGAATCTTTTCATATACCAATAAATTAATTTCATAAAACCACTAATAACTGGAATGCTATTCAACGGGTAACGATGATAACTCACCATTAAAGGTAATTTCATAAGCTAAAAAAACAGAGTGTGTCGTAAATTGATATTCTGAAAAATTATCATTAAAGGTAATTTTGTAAGTTAAAAAAACATAGTGTGTCATAAGTTGATATTCTGAAAAATTATCATCATAAAAATGCTGATAAGCCCCTTTAAATTTTGACACTACTTATGTTAAATTTAATTCTGCTGCTATTAAGCGTTTAAATACACATTCAAAGAATTTATCTTTTAATATTCGCTGCACAGGAACAAACCAGTAACCTTTTGCAGGACGGTTTGTGTGTTTACCAAGTAAAATTTGGCCCTCGCTATTACCTACAATAAGGTCAATAGACACAAGAGAGATAGATTCAATAGCTGTTTTAAATGTTTCTAGTAGCAGCATATATTATAAACTTCTAAACGTGAATTAAATGTAAGAAGTGACTAAAGATAGGGATTTTAAGCACACTACCCCCCTAGTTTCAACGTCTCTAACGGCAAGTTACTTATTGCGGAAAAACATTTCAATTTACCTATTTTAATTATGGCCTTTAACTCCAAAGCACAATGATAAAACAGAACACGGCTTTATTATTTAAAAATAGTGGTTGGCAAGCACTTATTTAGTGCAAATTAATGATTTAAAAATGCGATATTTTATATAAGAAAGAGGAGAGTCGCTACAAAAAATTCCTGATTAAGATACTTCGGAAATAGCGGTGTTGTTTAGATTATCCTCAAAACGTTTCGGAAGTGATGCCAGCGTATTACTCACACCATCGAGCTTTTTTAGTCGAAGGTGTGCATTGAAAGACTATGAACAGCTTAAGCTCTGTATGCCTTTGGTCATATGCTCATTCAAGCCCATACGTATGAAGGTTGAATTCCAATGTGCTTGTGAAGCTGAACCTTCAGGCTTGGCTTTTTTTCTACAAAATAACTGATTCTGAATAACTGACCTTAGGAATGATAAATTGTTGTTATTTTTTTGTCTCCCGCATGTCTTTGTCCCGATAAATATTGTGTGTTTTGCTTGGTTAGCTGCATTTTTTGTATATAGTATGTCGTTAAATAATAAAAGCACAAAGGAGATGTTCATGAGCTTACAATGGTTTGTTGTATATTGTAAAAGCAGGGAAGAATTGCGTGCGCAACAGAACTTAGCAAATCAGGGCGTTTATTCTTTTTTTCCTAAAATACATACAGAAAAAATTTTACGTGGTAAAAAAAAGGTTGTAGAAGAAGCTTTATTTCCCAGTTATCTGTTTGTTAATATCTCTCAAAAAGATGAAAAATTTAGCGCTATTCGCTCGACCCGTGGTATTAATAATTTTGTTAAATTTGGTCTGAGCATTGCAACTATTCCAGATCAGCAGGTAAAACAACTTGAGCAGTTATGCCATGTTAATAATAAACTCGCTATTAATCGTGATGACGCATATAAA
The DNA here is from genome assembly GCA_047629075.1 of Psychromonas sp. Taxonomy (GTDB): domain Bacteria; phylum Pseudomonadota; class Gammaproteobacteria; order Enterobacterales; family Psychromonadaceae; genus Psychromonas. Next base: position 5,911 of record JBLHWW010000095.1, read on the forward strand.
AGTGGAGACAAAGTCGAAATTTTAAGCGGCCCCTTTAAAGGTTTAACGGCTATTTTTGATATCAAAGATGGGTTAGAACGTTCGATGTTATTACTTAATATTTTAAATCAGGATAATAGTATTTCATTTCAAAATTCAGCTCTCAAAAAAACGGAAAGCTAAGCTATGTTTTTATTGCATCAATTTCAAAACAGACGTGCTGCGCAAGCCTTTTCTGATTATTTAAGTGCGCTTGATATTCAAAACAAACTCGAATATGACGACTTTAGTTATCAGTTATTACTTGCACAACAAGAGCAGCAGGAACGAGCTGAAATTGAGTTGGAGCTGTTTTTACAGCACCCCAATGATCCCAAGTATATGTCCGCTAGTTGGAAAACGGGTGAAGTAAGCAGTGAAAAAAACTATTTTTCTTTTGCTGACTCGAATTTAGTCGGTAATTTTGTTCATCATGCAGGGTTAGTAACCCATAGTATTTTTATTGTCTGCTTAGGGGTCTATCTGCTGATAGCTGTCGACTTGTTTCAACCAATACCCTCTGTGTTGTCTTTTTTTAGTCAGCAACCCTTTGATTACTCAGAAAGTTGGCGCTTTATTACGCCAGCATTTTTACATTTCAGTGCACTGCACATTATTTTTAATTTACTTTGGTGGTGGCAATTAGCTGGTGTTGTTGAAAAACAGCAGGGTAAAATGCACTTGCTGTTACTTTTTCTGTTTTCAGGAATCGCGGCTAATCTAGCGCAATATTTTTTAGTCAGCCCTTATTTTGGCGGATTAAGTGGTGTTGTCTATGGCTTAGTGGGTTATTGCTGGCTATATGGCAAGCTCAATAAAAGTAGTCAAGTGATGCTGCCTAATTCCCTTTTTCTTTTTTTACTCGCTTGGCTGGTCTTGGGTTTTGTGGATATTTTACCCGTAAACATTGCTAACTATGCGCATCTCGTGGGGTTACTGGCGGGTTTGTTAATGGCGCTTTTGACCAGTAAGCTAAGACTGCATGTTTAACCTGTTAATGGCGATATTAGATGTAGTGGGTCACTTAGCCCCATTTTTCTGACTGGCTAAGCATTTGGGAACAACCGTGACCTTTGCCACAACTTATGGTTATAATCCTACCTCACTAACTATCTTGTTATAGAAAGGCTTTAATCGTTAATGGATACTACTATCACCCCTCTTGCATCTTCAGGTCTTTGGTTAGCCGATGCCACACCAACAGCGTGTTCAAAAAAACAGCTTGATTGGCTTTTAGATCAGGACTCTTTAACGCTCAAGCTACAAGCTTTATCAGCTAACTTTCAGGTGCAAGTCAGGCAGCAAGTCACAGTAAGCCGCAGTAAAGATTTACTTTCCCCCTATTTTTCTAAAGATAATAAGGTATTAGTGCGTGAAGTACTTTTAGTCTGTGATGATAAACCGGTGGTATTTGCTCAAACTGAAATTCCATTTAGCACTTTAACCAATCAGCAGGCAAAACTGGCAGAAATTGGCACAGATTCGTTAGGAAAATTTTTGTTTCAAGATCCGAGCATGAGACGCGATAAAATTGAAGTTGCACAGTTCCCGGTGTATTCTGCTGTGCATCAACTGTGCACTGTTCTTAACCAAGAGGTTGATTTTCCCCTCTGGGGAAGACGTTCTCTTTTTTATGTTAATAACAAAGCGTTATTAGTCAGTGAAGTCTTTTTACCTGCTTCGGGCATCTATTTACCATGAATTTTTTTTGCAAAGAAAAACGCCAGGCCTACGCAGAATTGATGCGCATTAACAAGCCCATTGGCTCTCTTTTACTACTCTGGCCAACCCTCTGGGCATTGTGGATAGCCGCGCAGGGGGTTCCTGATCTGAGTGTGTTAATAGTGTTTTCTGCCGGTGTGTTTTTAATGCGCAGTGCGGGATGTGTGATTAATGATTTTGCGGATCGTAATATTGATGGTTTTGTCGAGCGTACCAAGTACCGCCCTTTGCCCTCAGGTCGTGCCACCAGCACCGAAGCTATTATTCTTTTTTTATTATTAGCGATTAGCTCTTTCTTATTAGTGCTGACCCAAAACACTTTAACTATTCAGTTATCCTTTGCGGGTTTACTGTTGGCCTTTGCCTACCCCTTTATGAAGCGTTTTACGCAGTTACCGCAACTTGCATTAGGTCTCGCTTTTAGCTGGTCTATTCCTATGGCGTTTGCAGCACAGGCGAATGCATTGCCTGCTGTGGTTTGGATTATCTTTGCGGTTAATATTATTTGGACCATCGCCTACGACACCCTATATGCGATGGTGGACCGAGAGGATGATCTGAAAATAGGTGTAAAATCCACGGCTATTTTATTTGCCGATAATGACAAAGTGATTATTGCTTTATTACAACTGACCAGCCTGATTTTATTAATCCTGTTAGGCTGGTTGGAAGATTTAAATTGGAGCTACTTTATTGCTCTGCTGGTAGCTGCTGGTTTATTTTCAAGGCAACAATTACAGATAAAAAACCGCGAAAAAACCGCCTGTTTTAAAGCTTTTCTAGACAATAACTATGTTGGATTCGTCATTTTTTCCGGATTGTTTTTGGGTTATCTATAATATATCAACAGCGGAATAAAGGGTTTAGGCTGGCTAAATAAATAACCGCCTAGCCTAAAGGCTCAGTTGCGAGGGTATCTGTACACTTTGCCTTTTGGAACGGCGAATTCAAGCAGGGCAATATTTTGTAAAAACATCCCGCTAACAATTATCAATATACCCTTTAGCAAAATAACACTGCGAGCCTAAAAGCCGAGTTCCGGGAACAGCTGTACCCTTTGCTTTTTGGAGCCGCGCCTTTAGGCGGGGGCTATGTTTTGTAAAAACATCCTGCTAACAATTATCAATATGCTGCTTTCAAACCAACAAACCGAGCCTGAAGGCTCAGTTCCGAGAGTATGTGCATACCTTGTCTTTTGGAACCGTGCCTTTAGGCGCGGCAATTTTTGGTAAAAACATTTTATTATTTATTACTCTTCATGAGTTCCATAGAATCTTGGAGTTCTTGTATTCGTATCAATCAGCTTAGAGGGGTTATTTTTTATATAGTTATAAACAGCATCAAAATGCTTCTAATCTCGAATAGCCTTGTCATAATAAGTTTTCGCCCAAAATGTTCTTTTTCTATCCATAATGTTATTAATTTCCTTTACCCTAGGGTCTGTTGACCTTTGGAGTACGAATTTCGTTCAATCTAAAAGTGTTCTGAGCAAGGCATGTCTCGTTCACATAGTTATTCTATGTAAACGACGGATAACGCAGCGCAGGACGCTTTTAGATGAACCCGCAGGGCAGCATTTGTGCATGCAATCGACTACGTTATCGCCTGCTTATGTAGAATAACTACAGGGCCTACGTTCGGCATTGTATGAAATGCGCACAAATTGCTGCAAAAACGCACACGAAAGGTCAACAGACCCTAGTGCCTTCAAACTTAAATAACCCTATTTATTTTTCTTGGGAATTTTATTTTAAACAGCGTGTTGAGTTGGAATATAATAATGCTAACTTAGCTTTGTTAATACTAATATTGCTTTTGCCAGCCTGAAGGCAGGATTCCAATTTAGTGTGTCACTTAACGGCGGGATTTTGTGTATTTTCAGCACTTTAAAGGTACTACCACAGAGTACAATGAGGCGCTACACGAAGAAAGATAATGCGAACTTATGTTACCTTTGACTCACCTGAAGGCTGGTTCACCTATTGCGCGAACATCCCCCATTGTAAAAAATAAACCATTAAAAATAAATGGAATCAATATCTTGCGTAGGGTGCGCTTCAGCACCGATCACCACTATTTGCGGTGCATAAAATGCACCCTACCGATAACTATTCAGCTCGAAGCCCGAATGCCCGTAGGGTGGGCTCAGCGCACCGATTACCGCTGCTTGTGATGCATAAAATGCACCCTACCGATAACTATTTAGCTCGTAACTCAAAGCAACTCGCAGCTCGAAGCTCAAATGCCCGTAGGGTGCGCTCAGCGCACCGATTGCCGCTGCTTGTGATGCATAAAATGCATCCTACCGATAACTATTCAGCTCGTAACTCAAAGCAGCTCGAAGCCCGTAGGGTGCGCTCAGCGCAACGATTGCCGCTGCTTGTGATGCATAAAATGCACCCTACCGATAACTATTCAGCTCGAAGCCAGAATGCCCGTAGGGTGGGCTCAGCGCACTGATTGCCGCTGCTTGTGATGCATAAAATGCACCCTACCGATAACTATTCAGCTCGTAACTCAAAGCAGCTCAAAAGCCCGAAGCTCAGCGCACCGATTGCCGCTGCTTGTGATGCATAAAATGCATCCTACCGATAACTATTCAGCTCGAAGCTCAAATGCCCGTAGGGTGCGCTCAGCGCACCGATTGCCCCTGCTTGTGATGCATAAAATGCATCCTACCGATAACTATTCAGCTCGTAACTCAAAGCAGCTCGAAGCCCGTAGGGTGCGCTCAGCGCACCGATTGCCGCTGCTTGTGATGCATAAAATGCATCCTACCGATAACTATTCAGCTCGTAACTCATAGCAACTCGAAGCTCAAAAGCCCGAATGCCCGTAGGGTGCGCTCAGCGCACCGATTGCCGCTGCTTGTGATGCATAAAATGCACCCTACCGATAACTATTCAGCTCGTAACTCAAAGCAACTCAAAAGCCCGAATGCCCGTAGGGTGTGCTCAGCGCACCGATTGCCGCTGCTTGTGATGCATAAAATGCATCCTACCGATAACTATTCAGCTCGTAACTCAAAGCAACTCGAAGCCCGAATGCCCGTAGGGTTCGCTCAGCGCACCGATTGCCGCTGCTTGTGATCCATAAAATGCATCCTACCGATAACTATTCAGCTCAAAGCCCAAAGCTCGAAAGCTCCTAGAGTTCGCTTTATCGATTAAGGTAATAAATCACTTGATTTGAACTGCCTCGCCATTTTAATGATGGGTTGGCCAAATCTTGTTCAAATTTACCATCAATAAAAACATCTACAAAAGCAATAATCTCTTGCTGTTTAGCACTTAACGCCGCCATTTCATAACCAGACCAAAGCCAAATATCTTTTCCTTCGCACTCGGTTTTAACTCTCTTAACCAGCTTCAGAATAGCAGATAAATTGCCGGAATGGAGAGGATCTCCGCCTGACAGAGAGAGACCTTTCTTGCGAATCCGCGGATCATTAAGATCATCGATGATTGCATTTTCAAAGGCATCGGTAAAAAAATGTCCCGCATCGGTAGGCCATGTTTTTTGATTGTAGCAGCCCGGGCATTGGTGATCGCAGCCACTGACAAACAGAGTGCAACGCGTGCCGACACCATTAACCACATCAACCGGATGATAAGCACTGTAATACATTATAAGTGCTTCACTCTGCGTTTAACTTCTTCTTGTTTACCCATATTAAAGGGCCGTGTGTCCGGACTGCCTAGATAACCACAGACTCGGCGAATAACAGACACGCTGGCACTGTCATGGTTACCGCATTTAGGGCAGGCAAAGCCTTTACTGGTACAGTTAAACTCACCGCTAAAGCCACAGTCATAACATTCATCAATGGGTGTGTTAGTCCCATAGTAGGGAACTCGCCGATAGGAATAATCCCAAACATTCTCGAGCGCCTCTAAATTGTGTTGCATATTTGGATATTCGCTGTAACAAATAAACCCACCATTGGCGATTTGCGGATAATCCATTTCAAAATCTAATTTATCGAAGGGATTAACTTTTTTCTCCACGTCTAAGTGAAAACTGTTGGTATAATATCCCTTGTCAGTAATTCCTTCTTGAATACCATAAACCTTAGTATCCAGTTTGCAGAATCGAGTACATAAATTTTCACTCGGGGTGCTGTATAAAGAGAAACCCCAACCCGACTCTTCCTTCCAGGCTTCAACTGCATCTCTTAATTTTTGTACTATCGCCAAGCCTTTTTGACGCAACGCCGCACTATCATAAATACTTTTTGTATTATAAAGTGCATTAATCGTTTCATGAATGCCAATATAACCCAATGAGATAGAAGCGCGCCCTTCTTTAAAAATATTCAAAATCTCATCATCCGCTTTTAAACGTACACCACAGGCCCCTTCCATATAAAGGATTGGAGCAACCCGAGCCTTCACACCACGTAGTCTGTCTATGCGCGTATCAAGGGCTTTGCGGCATAAGCGTAAGCGCTGCTCAAGCAGATCAAAAAAGACAACTTCGTCACCTTTTGCGGCCATTGCAATGCGCGGAAGATTAAGACTCACGACGCCAAGGTTATTGCGGCCTTCGTGAATTTCTTTGCCATTTTCCTGGTAAGGTCCTAGAAAGGAACGACAGCCCATAGGCGCTTTGAATGAGCCCGTGACTGCAACTATCTGCTCATAATTTAATATATCCGGGTACATGCGTTTTGATGCACACTCTAAAGCCAGCTGCTTGATATCATAATTTGGATCGTTTTTCTTGTGATTCACACCGTCTTTAATGCTAAATACTAATTTAGGAAAAATAGCGGTCTTTTTACTTTTACCTAAACCCGCCAAGCGGTTCCTTAATATCGCCTTTTGAATTAATCGCTCTTCCCAAGAAGTACCAAGGCCAAAACCAATGCTCAAAAACGGCGTCTGTCCGTTACTCGAAAACAAAGTATTTATTTCGTATTCAAGTGACTGAAAAGCATCAAAACATTCTTTTTCTGTGCGCGCTTTTGCAAAAGCTTCAGGCGCCGAAATTTGCCACTCGTCAGCCACTTGCAAATGTTTGCAATAACTTGCTTTTACATAGGGTGCCAGTACTTGATCAAAACGATTAAGCGTTGTGCCACCATAGGTATGACTTGCTACCTGAGCCACTATCTGGGCTGTTACTGCGGTTGCTGTCTGGATTGATTTAGGTGTGTCAATTTCAGCATTACCCATCCGAAAACCTTGGCTTAACATGTTATTTAAATCAACAATCATGCAGTTAAACATTGGAAAAAAGGGGGCGTAATCTAAATCATGGTAATGAATATCACCCTCGTCATGCGCTTGAACTATGTCACGCGGTAACATATGATTTCGAGCATAATGTCTGGACACAATCCCCGCGAGCAGATCTCGTTGTGTAGGAATAACTTTACTGTCTTTATTGGCGTTTTCATTTAGTAGATCCGCATTACTTTGCTCAACAAGCCCCTGAATCTCGTTATTCAGTAAACTTTTCTTTTCACGCTCAATATCTCTATCGTGCCTATATTCAATGTATGCACGTGCTACATCAGGATCTATATGCATTAACTCAGACTCAACCATACGTTGAATTTCCTGAATACTGACATCGTTAGAGTCTGCCAATAAATATTCTACTTGTTTAGATACAAATTCCCCCAGGTTAGGGTTTGCTGCGCCAGATTTTTCAACGGCGGCATTAACAGCATTAGCAATAAAAACAGGTTCAAATACAGCTTTAGCGCCATCACGCTTTATTACGATTTTTGTCATTTAAAATTTTCCTTCCACAGTAATTAACTTTTTGTATGTTTTGCCTCGTTTTTGTATCGTTTTCACACCTAGTTAAATGCCTTTTATGCTCACCTAGAAATGAGCTCTCATGACGGTATTCGATATAAATACATGCAATGCTTTTTATTAAGCATTATTCAACTACAGCTTGAATCTCAACTTCTATCAGGCCATTAAGTTTGCCTCTGCCTCCTTGCATGCATCTGCACTTTTACATAGTGCAGCAGCAGAATTTGTTTAATATTGCTGCTGCAATGCGCAGGGCGTGAAAGGCTTGATCGTTGCTCACAGCAGGTTTAACAAAACAATAAAAAAAAACAAAAACACAACATATAGTGCAATTTAACTATACATAACACTATATATGTACATATTGATATGGATCATATTTTAACTTAGGGTGGTTATTAAGTGTCTAATAATATAAAATCCCTTCTGAAAACATCATAAAAAAAGCAGTTTTTTGAATTTTATGAAAATTATCCTAGTTGCTAATAATAATATTCAGGTAGCCAAATAAAAACTTGCTGAGCTTTTCACTTTTTACACTGATCATTTGCGCTTTTATTGTTATCATAGTGGCCTGTTAGAGCCCGCTAAATACACCTATAAAGGTAGTGGAATTAAATTCTTATGAGCGATTATTTTTTACTGTTTATTGGTACCGTGTTAGTTAATAACTTCGTACTGGTCAAATTTTTAGGCTTATGCCCGTTTATGGGTGTTTCTAATAAAATAGAAACAGCTGTCGGCATGTCATTTGCCACAACCTTTGTTTTAACCTTAACGGCTGCGGTTTCATATATTGTCAATAAATATATTTTATTACCCTTAGATTTGGTTTATTTACAAACACTCGGTTTCATTTTAGTGATTGCTGTTGTTGTACAGTTCACGGAAATGGTAATGCACAAAACGAGTCCCACCTTATACCGATTGTTAGGGATTTTTTTACCACTGATAACCACTAATTGCGCGATTTTAGGGTTAGCATTATTGAATATTAATGAAAATCACGATTTTGTTGAGTCGATCATTTATGGATTTAGTGCAGGGGTTGGTTTTTCATTAG
>JBLHWW010000096.1:0-14339 GCA_047629075.1 Psychromonas sp.
CCCTACCGGGTACAAGCTTAGACTATTTTGATACACGTGCAGCCGTTAACAGTATCAAAAAAGGCGCTTATGAAAAATTACCTTATACGTCGCGGGTGTTCGCTGAAAATTTAGTGCGCCGCTGTGCACCGGATAAATTAGTTGATTCACTCAATCAACTAATTGAGCGTAAACAAGAGTTAGATTTTCCCTGGTATCCTGCCCGTGTTGTTTGTCATGATATTTTAGGGCAAACCGCGTTGGTTGATTTAGCTGGATTACGCGATGCTATCGCATTAAAAGGCGGCGATCCCGCAAAAGTTAACCCCGTTGTACCCACCCAACTGATTGTGGATCACTCTCTGGCTGTTGAACATGCGGGCTTTGAAAAAGACGCCTTTAATTTAAATCGAGAGATTGAAGACAGACGTAATGATGACCGCTTTCATTTCATTAATTGGACTAAAACTGCCTTTGAAAATGTTGAAGTGATCCCGCCCGGCAACGGCATTATGCATCAAATTAATCTGGAAAAAATGTCTCCGGTTATTCAGAGTCGTGAGGGTGTTGCCTTTCCTGATACCTTAGTCGGGACAGATAGCCATACACCGCATGTTGATGCATTAGGCGTATTAGCCCTGGGTGTTGGCGGCTTAGAAGCCGAAAGTGTGATGTTAGGACGCGCTTCCTACATGCGCATGCCGGACATTGTTGGGGTACATCTGTTTGGTAAACGCCAGGAAGGTATTACCGCAACCGATATTGTATTGGCCATTACCGAATTTTTACGGAATCAAAAAGTGGTCTCCTGTTACCTGGAATTCTATGGTGAAGGCGCCGCCAATTTAACCGTGGGCGATCGCGCTACCATCTCCAATATGACCCCAGAATTTGGTGCCTCAGCCGGCATGTTTTATATTGATAAAAACACTATTGAGTACTTAACATTAACTGGTCGTGATGAAAAACAAGTTGAATTAGTTGAAAACTATGCAAAGCAAACCGGTCTGTGGGCTGATGATTTAGTCAGTGCTGAATATGAACGGGTGATCGAGTTTGATCTGTCTGCTGTTGGACGTAATATTGCCGGACCATCGAACCCGCACCGACGTGTTGCAACCGCCGATCTTGCGGCTAAAGGCATCTCGGGCGTAGTCGAAAATGAAACCGGCAAAATGCCTGACGGAGCCTGTATTATTGCCGCTATCACCAGCTGCACTAATACCTCTAACCCGCGTAACGTGATTGCAGCGGCTTTAGTTGCAAGGAATGCCAATAAACTGGGTTTAACCCGTAAACCCTGGGTTAAAACATCCCTGGCCCCCGGCTCAAAAACCGTTCAGCTGTACCTTGAAGAAGCTAATTTATTAACTGAACTGGAAGAGCTTGGTTTTGGTATTGTCGGCTTTGCCTGTACGACTTGTAACGGCATGAGCGGTGCCCTGGATCCGAAAATTCAGGAAGAAGTCGTTGAGCGCGATCTTTATACCACGGCGGTACTTTCGGGCAACCGTAACTTTGACGGTCGTATTCACCCCTACGCTAAACAAGCTTTTATTGCATCCCCCCCGTTAGTTGTGGCTTATGCCATTGCGGGTACTATCCGTTTTGATATTGAGAATGATGTTCTGGGCATTGATCCCGAGGGCAATAATATTCGCCTGAAAGATATTTGGCCAAGCGATGCTGAAATTGATGAAATCATTACCAGCTGCGTAAAACCAGCTCAATTCAAAGCTGTTTATGAGCCGATGTTTGATATTAAAGTCGATTACGACGAAGAACTTGAGAAAACCAGCCCGGTGTATGACTGGCGCCCACAAAGTACTTATATCCGCCGTCCCCCTTACTGGGAAGGTGCATTAGCCGGCGAACGTACCTTGACAAACATGCGTCCCTTGGCAGTGCTTGGCGACAATATTACAACGGATCACTTATCCCCTTCAAATGCCATTATGTTAGACAGTGCGGCAGGAGCTTATCTGCATAAAATGGGCTTACCGGAAGTGGACTTTAATTCCTATGCAACCCATAGAGGTGATCACTTAACAGCACAACGGGCGACCTTTGCCAACCCTAAGCTGTTTAATGAAATGGTCAAACAAGATGGGCAGATTGAGCAAGGCTCACTTGCCCGTGTAGAGCCCGAAGGCAATGTAATGCGCATGTGGGAAGCAATCGAAATTTACATGGCGCGTAAACAGCCGTTGATTATTGTCGCAGGTGCTGATTACGGTCAGGGATCATCACGTGACTGGGCAGCAAAAGGCGTTCGACTCGCTGGAGTTGAAGTCATTATCGCCGAAGGTTTTGAACGTATCCACCGTACTAACCTGGTGGGAATGGGAATTCTGCCGGTGGAATTTATTAACGCAGAAAATCGCCATACCTATGCCATTGACGGCACAGAAACCTTTAATGTGATTGGTTTGCCGACACCGGGTGCCAGGCTCACCTTAGTTATCAATCGCAGCAATGGTGAAAATATTAAGGTAACGGTCAAATGCCGATTGGATACCGAAGAAGAAGTATCAATTTATGACGCGGGCGGCATTCTGCAGCGCTTTGCGCAGGATTTTATCGAGTCAGCAAAGGAAGAGGTTTAAGCATGACGGATAAAACAGGTAACTATCGCCCGCAGTTAAGGATCCCTGCCACTTATATGCGCGGGGGAACCAGTAAAGGCGTTTTCTTTAATTGTCAGGATTTGCCTTTAGCAGCCCAAGTTGCAGGGCAAGCACGTGATGCTCTGCTGCTGCGGGTTATCGGCAGTCCAGATCCCTACGGTAAACAGACCGATGGTATGGGTGGCGCAACCTCCAGTACCAGCAAAACGGTTATTCTATCAAAGAGTGACAAAAATGATCACGACGTGAATTATCTTTTTGGTCAGGTTGCGATTGATAAAGCCTTTATCGACTGGAGCGGTAATTGCGGAAATTTATCGGCGGCGGTGGGCGCATTTGCGATCAATGCAGGTTTAGTCGATACAAACCGCATTCCTACTAATGGAACGGCTGTGGTACGTATATGGCAGGAAAATATCAGTAAAACTATTATCGCCCATATTCCGATTCACAATGGAGAGGTACAGGAAATGGGTGATTTTGAGCTTGATGGTGTCACTTTTCCTGCCGCTGAAATTAAAGTCGAATTTATCAGCCCTTCCGATGCTGAAAGTAGGATGTTCCCCACGGGTAATATTGTTGATCAGTTAGACGTGCCGGGTATTGGTCAATTTAAAGCGACCATGATCAATGCCGGTATTGCCACTGTTTTTTTGCATGCACAGGACTTGGGTTATCAGGGCACCGAACTTCAGGAAGCGATTAATTTGAATCCGAAAGCGCTTGAGATGTTTGAGATCATACGCGCTTTTGCTGCGCTAAAAATGGGACTGATTGAGCATATTGATCAAGCTGCCATGTGCCAGCATACGCCTAAAATTGCTTTTGTCAGCAAGGCGCAGGATTATATTGCCTCAAGCGGGAAAAGTATTGATAAGGAGCTAATAGATTTGCACGTTCGCGCCTTGTCTATGGGGAAACTTCACCATGCAATGATGGGCACTGCGGCTGTCGCTATCGGCACAGCGGCGGCGATACCAGGTACCTTAGTTAATTTGGCTGCCGGGGGTGGCGAGCGCCAATCTGTCACCTTCGGACATCCTTCGGGTCTATTAAAAGTCGGTGCCAAAGCCAGCCTACGAGACGGACAATGGTCTGTCGATAAAGCGGTCATGAGCCGCAGCGCACGCATTTTAATGGAAGGCTGGGTACGTATTCCAGCCACTACCCTATAGACCAATTTTACAGCCATTAATAAAAGGAAACATGATGATTTCTGTATATCAAAATGAATTTAATCGCGCTAAAAATGATCCTCTGACTTTTTGGCAGGAACAAGCCACAGCCATTGAGTGGTTTAAATTTCCAGAAAAAATATTAAGCAAAGACGAAAATGGTATTGATAGCTGGTTTGCTGATGGGCAGATGAATACTGCCTATCTGGCACTCGATTACCATGTTCTAAACGGTCGTGGGGATCAAACCGCACTGCTCTATGACTCTCCCGTCTCCGGTCAAAAACAGCAGTATAGCTACAAAGAATTAACCGAACATGTTGCTCGTACAGCGGGCATGCTCGCAGATCTCGGCGTGGTAAAGGGCGATAGAGTCATTATTTATATGCCGATGATTGCAGAATCTGTGATGGCTATGCTCGCATGTGCCCGTTTAGGCGCGGTTCATTCCGTCGTTTTTGGCGGCTTTGCACCGAATGAACTGGTGATCAGGATCGAAGATGCTGAGCCAAAAGTGATTATGACAGCCTCCTGCGGGATCGAAGTCAAGAAGATAATTCCATATATGCCGTTGATCAATAAAGCTATCACCAATAGCCGCTTTAAACCACAAAATGTGGTGGTATTACAACGCGACGAATGCACTGCTGAACTGAACAAGGACCGTGATATTAACTGGGCTGCGCAGGTGGCAATCTCCAGCCCCCATGATTGCGTTCCGGTCAGCGGCCGTGATCCGCTGTATATACTTTATACCTCGGGTACAACGGGAAAACCGAAGGGTGTTGTCCGTGAAAACGGTGGTCATGCAGTGGCCATGAAATACAGCATGTCGGTCATTTACGATGCTAAACCGGGTGATGTTTATTGGGCTGCATCCGATGTAGGCTGGGTTGTGGGCCATTCATACATCGTTTACGCGCCGTTAATTCATGGTTGCACCACGATTCTCTATGAAGGAAAACCGGTGAGAACACCTGATCCGGGTGCTTTTTGGCGGGTCTGTGAAGAATACAAGGTTAATATTTTGTTTTCAGCTCCGACGGCATTTAGGGCAATCAAAAAGGAAGATCCAGAAGGCCAGTTAATCAAACAGTATAAAATGCCCGCTTTACGTACTATTTTTATGGCCGGAGAACGTTTAGATCCCCCGACTCTGGAATGGGTACAGTCCAAGACTCACCTTCCCGTGGTCGATCACTGGTGGCAAACCGAAACGGGTTGGGCAATTTCAGGCAATCCTCTGGGGTTAGAGAATTTCCCATTGAAACCAGGATCTTCAACTAAACCAACCCCAGGTTTTCAGGTAGATATTTTGGATGAGGCAGGCCAGCCTTTACCGCCTAACATTCAGGGTTACATTGTGATCAAATGCCCTCTACCACCGGGTTGTTTAACGACAGTTTGGCGCCAACATGATCGTTTCCAATCTGGATATTTAACCCAGTTCCCAGGTTATTATGTCTCGGGAGATGGCGGTTATATAGATGAAGACGGTTATCTGTTTGTTATGGGACGGATTGATGATGTCATTAATGTCGCCGGACACCGGTTATCCACGGGAGAGATGGAAGAGGTTCTCGGTGACCATCCCGCTGTAGCTGAGTGTGCCGTTATCGGTGCGCATGATGATTTAAAAGGACAAATGCCAATTGGCTTTGTGGTATTAAAAGATGGTCATTATTCGGTTGACGGTAATATTGAAAAGGAGCTGTTACAAAAAATACGTGACGACATTGGTGCTGTAGCCAGCCTTAAACGGGTGCTTGTGGTAAATCGTCTGCCTAAAACACGATCCGGTAAAGTGCTGCGTAGAACCATTAAACAAGTTGCCGACGGTGAGCAATATACGATGCCCTCTACAATTGATGATCCGAGCAGCATCACTGAAATAGAAGCCGCCCTACAACCCGAGCGATAATAACGACCCGCTAAACGCAGCGAAATAAAATTGCGCTTCGCGGGTATCCTCAGCCGCGTGTTTTTTTATAAGTCCTTTCCGGTCTGCCAACGGTACCGTAGTGTAAATCCGCCTGTAATTCACCAGTGCTAATAAGGTGCTCCAGATACCTTCTTGCCGTAGTGCGGCTTGCACCGATCAGCTCTCCCGATTTATCAGCGGTTACCTGTGCATTATCTTCAAACAACACTCTCACTTTATCCAGTGTCATTCTATCGATACCTTTGGGTAGTCGCCCTCCCTGAGTGGTGCCGTTGGAAGCATTGAAAATCATTGAATCAACCACACTCTGATCTAAATCATCTATACTGCCAAACTTATTTTTTTGTTTTAAATATTTTTGCAGCGCTTCCTGCAAGCGCGCAAAGACCACTGGTTTAAGCAGATAATCAACCACTCCCCCACGCATAGCCAGCTGCAATGTTTCGACCTCTCTGTCCGCTGTAATTAAAATCACATCGCAAGCATGCGCATGCTGGCGAAGATACCTTAAAATATCCAGTCCATTGCCATCGGGCAAATAGAGATCCAGTAAAACCAAATCCGGGGCTAAAACATCTAATAATGTTTCCGCCTCATTTTTACTCGCTGCAATGCCAATCGCATCAAACCCCTCTATTTTCATCAAATTACGACGATGAATTTCGGCTATACCCAAATCATCTTCAATGATTAGCACTTTAACATTTCGATCATTTAACATTTATCCGCCCTTTTTTCAGAATTTTTGGTATATAAGCGGTCATTCGTGTCCCTTTTTTGTCTTGGTCTTCCATAATCAATTGACCTTTATATTGAGTAATAAGTTGATTGACCAAATAAAGACCCACTCCACGATGCTTACCCGGTTTACTCGATACCCCTTTTTGTATCAGCGCTCGACGCTTGAATTGTTCCGGTAAACCACAACCATTATCTTCAACCTCGATAATAATTTCTTCCCCGAAATCAGTGATACTGATCGACACTTTTTTATCTTCTTTATGCAACGACTGGACAGAAAGACAGGCATCAAAGGCATTATCAATAAAATTACCTAAAATGGTGACCAAATCTTCAGGGCGCATAGGTTCAGTCAGTTGCAGCAATCGCGAACCGTCGTCGATATCGAGCACTAAACCTAATTCTCTCGCTCTTTCGCTTTTACCCAATAACACCCCGGCAATAATCGGCTCAAGAATCGCTTCACGTAAAAATTGAATAAGGTGCTGGTAACGCTCACTTTCCTGCCCGATTAAACGTAATACTTCAGAGGTTTTCCCCAGTTGAATCAAGCCACTAATGGTATTGAGCTTATTTCTATGTTCATGGGTTTGTGAGCGTAATAAATCAGCATATTCGCGAATTTGTGAGAGTTGTTTAGTCAGTTCGGTAATTTCATTTTTAAGCCGGAAGCTCGATACGGCGCCAACCACTTCCCCTTCAACGATAATTAATTGCCGATTGGCAATAATTGCCTGTCCATTAAGAATAGCATCAACATCATTTTCGATATTATGTGTTAGCAAAATGTCAGCTAAGTCACTGTCAGGTAAAACTTTTTTGATATGTTGATGCAGTACCTGCTCAGTTTTAAGATTTAATATCTGACAGGCACTTTGGTTAATAGAAGTGATATGACTATTTTTATCAATACTAATAATGCCTTCTTTGATGGTACTTAAGGTTACCTGCAGTTCCATATAAAGCCGTCCAAATTCCTCCGGCTCAAATCCCAAAATCGCATGCTGAAAGCGCCGCGCAGTAAAATTAGAAATAACTGCATTGGCAAGCACGACCAGCAACGCCATGGTTATCAAAAAAAACAGGAAAGGGTAAACTTTATCATCAATGGTACTGACCAAATAGCCTACCGAGACAACCCCGATGATATTGCCAGCAGAGTCATGGACAGGCGTTTTCCCGCGGACCGAATTTCCTAAGGAACCTTTTGCATAAGAAACATAGGAGAGCCCTTCTAGCAACGCATCATCATTATCACCTCCCTGCATCTTCTGACCAATTCGTTCGGCAACCGGATGTGAATAGCGAATACCGTTTGTATCGCCAACAACAATAAATGCCGCATTAATTGAGTTACGCATCGTCTCAACATCATTCCGGATTAAGTCAATATTTTCATTCTGCAGCGCATCAAGTACCATCGGGGTAGTCGCTAAAAATTTTGCGATGCCTAACGCGGTATTACCGCTATCCTGTGCCTCCCAATCTTTTAAATACATAAAACCGGCAACAGATAAAATTAAAAGTTGAATTAAGCCGGAAAAAGTCATAATAACCAATAAGCGGCGTCTGAAACTGAGCTTATTACATTTAGAAAGCTTGTTATTTGGCATAGTTATCTATCATTTTAGTTGTTTTCATTTTATTAGCAGGTTAAAAGCCTTGAACACTAACAGTAAACAATAATCATTACCTAAGCACTGCTTCAAAAAATGAATTTAAAGAGAAATTTATTTGTATTATTAACTGTTATTTTTGAAATGCACCGCTAAATCTATTCTGCTATTATGATCTATCTAATCTATTCCGAGACAAGACGCACTTGTTTCATTCAAATCTACCTATAGGAAGTTGTTTATGAATCTTGCCGATAAAGTATTAGCTGTTAATAATGATCTACCCATTCGCTCCGCACAACCAGTGCACAGTGGTAAAGTACGCTCTGTTTATTGGTTAACAGAATCCGATAGTCGCCGTTTAATCGCAGAAAAGGGTTATGATGTTGCTGCTGATGCGCCGCTGGCTATTATGGTGATCAGTGATCGTATCTCGGCTTTTGATTGCGTTTGGCACGCGGAAGGTGGTATGAATGGCGTACCGGGCAAAGGGGCTGCCCTTAATGCTATTTCTAACCATTGGTTCAAACTGTTCAAGGAGCAGGGGTTAGCAGACAGTCATATCTTAGATATTCCCCATCCGTTAGTCTGGATAGTGCAAAAAGCCCGACCGGTAATGATTGAAGCGATTTGTCGTCAATATATCACCGGTTCAATGTGGCGCGCTTACGAAAAAGGGGAACGTGAGTTCTGCGGTATTCAAATAGCAGAAAGATTAAACAAAGATCAGAAATTACCCGAATTACTGACCACCCCTTCCACCAAAGGTATTCTTCAGGGCATTCCTGGCGTAGCAGCGGTGGATGATGTCAATATTACCCGTCAAAATATAGAAGATAACTTTGCTGCTTTTAACTTTACTAAAGCACAAGATATTGCCCTTTATGAGAAATTATTAAAAGAAGGCTTTAATGTTATCAGCCATGAATTAGCTAAAATCGGTCAGATTTTCGTTGATACTAAATTCGAATTTGGTTATGTGAATGATAAAGCGGGTAATGAGAAACTAATCTATATGGATGAAGTAGGCACACCTGATTCATCGCGGATTTGGGATGCGGCAGAATACCAAAAAGGGAATATTGTAGAAAATTCTAAAGAAGATTTTCGTCAGTTATTATTAAATCACTTCCCTGATCCTGATATTCTGTTGAACAAAGACCGTATGGTCGAGAGAAGTGCACTTGCTGAAAATAATGCTCTTCCAGCGGCAGTATTAATGAAAATCTCTGCAACCTATATTGGCATTGCTGAAAAAATCATTGGTCATAAAATAACACTTTCGAATAATCCAAAAGCTGAGATCATTGAAATTCTTGATCAGCAGTATGGTTTAATTGATTAGAAATATTGTAGAATAATACGCAGTAGCAGGGATTTTCCCTGCTTTTTTATGCTCGCGTTTGATAGAGCCCTGTTTTTAAAAGGTCTAAGATAGGCACTTCTTAAATATGAACGCTTAAAACGGCACTTTTAAATATAATACTAAATCCATTAAATTCATGCCCATTTATACTTGTTAAAACACATGCTAGCTAGACATAAAACTACGTTTTAGTCTTTGCTATTAAGATTTCAATTAGAAAAACTAGTTATACCGAACGCATTAATAAAGTGATCCGATTTAAAATTATCCCGGTAGTTTTGTGAGCCTAAGTTCTTCCTTTTAAAAAATTGATAATAAATTTAAGGGCGGTTTTATTTGAACGTCAACTAGCAGCAACCATGACCACAAACGCATAGCTCGTAGGGTGCATTCTATGCACCAATTATCGCTGCCCACGGTGCATGAAATGCAATCTACCGATAAAATCATAGCAACTGCATTAACAAGGTAATCAGATTTACTATTTAAAATCATTCCGGCGACTTTATGAGCGTAAATTTTTTCTTTGAAACAACAGATCATAAATTTAATGCTTTTGATATTACTGCAATCAATGCCTTGCTTTCATGCTTTTTTCCGGCTCCGAAACAGATCACTTAATTAATAGAATTGGTATGAAAACAGATCCATTAATGTTTCGTATTGCTATTATCAGTACAGCGACTGGTTTTATATTAAGGACATTCTTATGAACGGCTGGGCAGTAGCATTAATTATCATCTTTATTTTAGGCATCATAATCTCCAACTTATTGCTCTTAAAAAAAACGGCTAATATGAAAGTACCTGAGGCTGTGTTACGCGCAATAAAAGAAAGAGAAAAAAAAGCATTACAGGAAGGGAAAAAACCAAAAGACAAATAATCTAATGGCTTTTTCTGTTTTTTTGTTAAAGAAAGGCAACTACAGCGCTTTACTTTGGTTTTCATTTAACAATAAAATATCGCGTATTTTCGAGGTAATACTGAAATAAATCTCTGTTACTTTTTCATCTGCTAAGGGTTTTTTATCAGCATCTAACCAAGTTATCGAAGTACTGCCACTGTCCAATTCACCCAATTGAATAAAGTATTCTCCATTATCAAGCTTAAATGGATTGAGGTTATTGTCCGGCCAATATTTAGCATTAGGCGCTTTAAATTTAACCAAGTAATAACCCAGATTCTTATCTGCATCAACCTGTTCAAATCTTAGCAATGCCAACAAATCAGGTAATTTGGTCCAGCTAACAAGAAAATCAGCATCAACAATCCAAGCCATTTGATTGTTATCATCATAACCCAATTTTATGGGCAGTGGTTGCGAGCTAGCGACTTGTAACTCACTGGTTGCTTTTAATTGATAAGCATATTTTAAAAGATCATTCACCAGACGCAGTTCAATACTTTTTTTACTTCTCGCCGTCAAATTAACTTTTAGATCCGCATTGTCATTTTTTTCAGAATAACTTAAAGCTTCAACGTTCAAAGCCACATTGCGTTTTCCTTTGGGCTGAGTCAAAGTAAAGCGGTAACTAGATTCCCTTAATACCTCCTTACTGAAGAAAAAACTGCCATAGGCCTGTTGCTGGCGAAAAACCCCTGTTTCTATCTGCGCAAGGCTGTTATCTTGTGCAGCAACTTCAATATTATTTGCCGCTATATATGACTCAAGCAGTTTCCAAACCCTGTCTTTCATATTTTCAGTGTGATTAAATGCATTAAATAATATCGTTGTTTGATCGCTATTATTTTTCTCAAGTACTACTCCATCAATCACAGGAATTAACTGAGTTGGAGGACGAATGTCAACATTTGACGATAAAAAACCAATACGTTTCTGCTGCTCAGTTAACGCCGGAATATCATAAAGATCTCTTGCTTCATTCTGAGTAAAACTGGCCGTTTGGTAATTTTCACCCAACGGAGTTTGAACGTAATCAAAATTACCATTGGCTTGTGTTCTGGCATCAAAACGAGCACAAGCACTTAACGATAAAGCAACAATAACGGCTGTTGTTACCCGGCCTGACTTATAGAATTTACTCATGAAACTAATTTAGCTTCAATTAAGGCGTTACGGACAATCGGCTGATATTTTTCATCTAAAATCATTAATGGTAAACGACAGTCAGCGAAGGGTATTAATCCCATTTCTACACAGGCCCACTTCACCGGAATTGGATTAGATTCAATAAATAAATATTTATGCACGGGCGCTAACTGATTATCTACTTTTTTAGCTAAATCAACCTGACCACTTAATGCATATTCACACATTTTAGCCATTTCAACCGGCGCGATATTAGTGGTTACAGAAATAACCCCCTGTCCACCCTGAAGAAGAAAATCACAACCTGTACCATCATCACCACTGTATAAAGCAAAATTATCATCAACTAAGGCTTTGATTTCCGCAAGACGATTTAAATCACCAGTAGCTTCTTTGATACCGATGATATTTTTTATTTTAGAAAGACGCCCAACCGTTTCCGGTAACAGATCAACAGATGTTCGACCCGGGACATTGTATAATATTTGCGGTAAATCACAGGACTCAGCAATCGCTTTAAAGTGTTGAAACAGCCCCTCTTGAGTCGGTTTGTTGTAATAAGGAGTGACGTTAAGACCCGCTATAATACCGCTATCGGCAAAACGTTTACTTAACAAAATAGCTTCTGAGGTTGAATTTGCACCATTGCCCGCAATAATGGGAATGCGTCCATCTGCAAACTCCAGCGTTTTGATTACAACTTTTGCGTGGGTATCAACATCTAATGTTGCCGATTCCCCCGAGGTGCCAACAGCTACGATAGCGGCCGTTCCAGATTTTATATGAAATTCTACAAGTTGTTTTAAGGTAAGGAAATCAATTTCACCGGTTTTATCCATGGGTGTCACTAGTGCGACTATACTGCCTGTTAACATCTTAAAGCTCCTCTTTATTAGTTCATCAATGTTACTTTTGGATGCACTTAAAAACAAGCAATAAAGCGGATAGATTCGACTTCTTAAAGCAAAAATAAGAGATTGATGCTTGCGTTCCTCTTTTTAAACGATAATCTAACCTGGAAATACATAGCAGCTAACTTTTGAGGATAAAATGCATACTAATAATCATGATATTACCGTCTCTACTTTCCCATCAATTATTATCGAAGGTTCAAAAACAAACCCCGTATTAGTGGTTTTCTGGTCCCCCCAAAGCGAACCTTGTAATACTTTATTACCTTTACTTGACAAATTACATGCTGAAAATGAACAGGCATTTACACTCGCACGCATAAATTGCGATCAAGAAGAGCAGATAGTAAGCCACTTTGGGGTGCAAAGTGTTCCCAGTGTCTTTATGTTCGTCGACGGGCAAGGGGTAGATGGGTTTGCCGGAGAGCAAAGTGAAGAGTTTATACGTACTTTTATCAACAAGCATACTCCCGACCCAAGTCAGGTTTTACTGCATGAGGGGCAAACATTATTCGCACAAGGGAAATTAGCAGAAGCAAAAGAAAAGATCATTGAAGCCACCAGAATGGCACCTGAGAATAACGATATCAAATTAGCGTTAGCGCAGATTTACCTGGCAATGGACCAACATGAAGATGCCAAACCTATTTTGAATATCATTCCGATGGCCAGTCAAAACATGCTCTACCATAGTTTAATCTCACAATTAGAATTAGCGCAGCAATCATCACAAACGCCTGAAATAACTGCGTTAGAAAAAAAACTGGAAACTGCACAGGATAAAATGGCCATTGAATATCAACTCGCCATTCAATACAACCATGCTAACCGTAATAAAGAAGCATTAGCGTTATTATACAACCTGTTAGTTAAAAATTTAGACTACGATAACGGGTCGCCCAAAAAAGCCATGATAGACATTCTAGCTACCATAGATGATTCAGCTTTAGTCAGCGAATATCGCCGTAAATTGTATAGCTTGCTGCATTAAAGAAAATACACTTGGGTTGCCACCGACATACGACTAACAAGATGCAACATGCTTTATATTTTCGCATGTTGCAGGGCCACCTTACTGCTCAGTGAATGCTGGCAATAGTCCCACCAGCAAAATTATCTATTCATTTTCATGTGAAACATTAACTAAGACTTGCCCTTCATCATCGATGCTGACATCCACACCGATTGGACAGCAGCAGACCTCGCAGTCTTCTATATAATTTTGTTGTTCGACCGAACAGTCGATCACAAGTTCTATTATTTCACCACAATAGGGGCAGTGCACTTTCTGGGAATCAAGTTCGTTCATAGTATTTTCGCTTAGTATTTGTTGCTTAGTAGTAGTCGCTTAGTCGCATGACTATTTTATCAATTAGGCAGTGCGCATTAACAAAATGTTCTTCATTTTACGGGCATTATGATAACCGTTAAATGCAGATAAGTTAACCCAGACAGTCGCTAATTTAATATTCTGAATGACCCCTTCACCAATTAAATAGATCAAACCCAGTTTAAATTGTGCTTTCGAATCCCCCTGCTGTGCCGCTTTTAAATACCAGTTTGCGGCGGCTTTATAATTCTGAGTCAGCCCTGTTCCGCTGTAGTACATTTCAGCCAGCTTAAATTGTGCTTTTGGTTCTCCCTGCTGTGCCGCTTTTTGATACCATTTTGCAGCAGCTTTATAATTCTGAGTCAGCCCTGTTCCGCTGTAGTACATTTCAGCCAGCTTAAATTGTGCTTTTGGTTCTCCCTGCTGTGCCGCTTTTTGATACCATTTTGCAGCAGCTTTATAATTCTGAGTCAGTCCTGTTCCGCTGTAATACATTTCACCGAGTTGGTACTGCGAATCGACGTCACCTTGCGCCGCTTTCTGCAAAGTAGATGCATTGGCAAAAAAAGAAAATGAGATCAACAGGCAGATAAATATATTGA
>JBLHWW010000097.1:0-14274 GCA_047629075.1 Psychromonas sp.
GTTGTGGATAACTCTGTGAGTTGTTTTACACTAAATTTAAACTGTCACAACAGGAAAATTAAAAATATTTATTTTCAATATGTTACACGTTGAGTATGACAAAAACAGGCACATAAGGAATTTTTCAATATGTGCATAACAGAAATGTTTTTTAGTTGAGCAACGCTCGATCACTTTATATGGTTACTGACTGGATTCGCGTACATTTCTAATACTATTTCTTGTAACTCCGGTTTAATACCCTGTAAGTGGGCATTAAAGAGCTCCTGAGCAGCACTATCAATAGAAGGTAAGTCTTGCTTGGCGGCAATAAAATTAGAGGAGTGTAAATGATAATTTTTATAAATCTGCCGATCAATTTCCTGTGCAACTGTCTCTGCATCGCTAAATTCTCCCTTTAGCGGTTCTCCAAAAGCTACATGAACTAGCCCTTTTTGCCCAGTAATGCCTCGGACAATACTTTCAATATCTTCATATTTTGATTTTTTATACTTTCCAAATTGCGCTTTGTCATATAGTTCCTGCGCCTTTTGCTGATCACAGGGGTCAAATTCATAGGAAATTGCAACGGGCACAATATTCAACTTATTGACGTAATCTGAAAAATCTATTTTTTGTTTTTTACCGTTGACGTAAAACATTTTAATAATAGCAGGCTCAGTTTTATCAAAACCATCCTTTGCCCGCCCTTCTCTTTGCGCAATCCAGATATTACTTTCACCCTGTAAAGAGCTAAAAATATAATCAGATAACTGCGCCAGTGATTTCATCATTTCACGTATACCCGAGACGGAACGCTGCACAATAAAACTTTTGTTCATGCGCATCAAATCGGAAACATAGGGTTTGCTTAATAGATTATCTCCAATAGCAACACGCACGGTTTTAAAATCTTCAGAATATAAAGCCCAGTTTACAAAGGCCGGATCCATTGCAATATCTCGATGATTTGAAACAAAAAGATAATTTTTGGCCGGGTCAATTTTATCAAGGCCAGAATAGGTAAAGCCAGTTGTAGTGGATGCGATCATATGTTCCATGTAACCACCAACAACTTTTTGCATCTCATCAATGCTATTAATTCCGCCCCATTTATATAAAAAATAACGGCGTAATAAAGGTTTTAATAAAAACCCCATAAATTTAGCAATTTTAGAAAAACGGAAGCTGATAATGGCATTAATAAATTCATCATTTTTAATAACGCGTTGAATGGCAGGTTGAATTTCATCATCGTTATAAGGACGGATATCTCTAAATTTATCGACTTCGTTGGGCATTTTCATACTCTCTATAAAATATATCGGCGCATTTTACCTTCTTTCAAAGGCTTCAGCCAATTTAATTAAATAAGAGAGGCAGTTAAGTCTGGCGGAGATGCGGTATCTCAGAAAAATAAGATACCGCTAACACTAGAAGGCAACAATAAAGTGACTGGATAAATCAAATGAAGGCAAACGCATCTCCATAGATATGTTCAATCAGAGCACCTTGTTTGACGAAATCTTCCCGAGCAATTTTTGCCATTTCAAATCGGCCAACGACATAGATATCAAAGGCACTTAAATCTTTAAATTCATTCAAAACAGCTTGATGAACATAACCCTGATGACCTTGCCACTGCGCTTCAGGCAGCTCAATCACAGGGTGAAAGTGGATATTTTTATGATCGTTTGCCCAACCACAAGCCTCATCTGCAAAATAAAAATGCGAGTATTCTTTCACTCCCCAGTATAGATAAACCGGATTGTCTAATTGCAGATCAACAATTTGCTCTAACAGAGATTTTACATATGAGAAACCTGTTCCACCTGCCACCAAAATAATCGGCCGCTTCGAGTTTTCACGTAAATAAGCAACACCATTACCAATCTCAGCATCAACTACGCCTTCATTTTGCATCTTTTCAATAACCTGCATGGCATAGTTGTTGTCGGGTGTCGCCCCTATATGCAGCTCAATTTCGTTTCCTGTTGGTGCGTTCGCTATTGAAAAATAACGTTTATCATTTTCCCCCATCACAATTGAAACGTATTGTCCGGCCTTAAAAGAAACGGGCTCAACGGGTTGTAAAAATACCCGGTATAAAAAAGCATTTAACTTTTCGATGGAAGTGATCTTACAAGTAACAAGTTGCATTAATCTCTCTTTTTATAATAGGTCCCAGAAAAACAGGAATGTAACAAAAAAATAACATGCAGATTATGACAGGATATCTAAGTCTTGCCAAAGATCATCTATTTTTTCTTTTACTTTTTTATCCATTAAAATAGGTGTTCCCCATTCCCGGTCCGACTCTCCAGCCCATTTATTGGTTGCATCCATACCCATTTTGGAGCCTAAGCCTGAAATGGGAGATGCAAAGTCCAGGTAATCAATGGGTGTATTATCCACCAATGTTGTATCTCGGGATGGATCCATACGTGTTGTAATCGCCCAAATCACATCATTCCAATCACGCACATTGACATCATCATCACAAACAATAATAAACTTGGTGTACATAAACTGACGTAGGAAAGACCAAATGCCAAACATCACTCGCTTGGCATGACCCGGATAACTTTTTTTAATAGAAACAACCGCCATACGGTATGAACAACCTTCCGGTGGCAAATAAAAATCGACAATTTCGGGAAACTGCTTTTGTAAAATAGGGACAAAAATTTCATTAAGCGCGACACCTAGAATTGAAGGTTCATCAGGTGGACGTCCGGTATAAGTACTAAGGTAAATAGGATTTTCGCGATGCGTAACATGCGTCACTGTCATTACCTGGAAATCGTCAACTTCATTATAATAACCCGTATGGTCGCCGTAAGGGCCTTCTGGTGCTTCCTCTCCAGCCTGCAGATAACCTTCTAATATTATTTCAGCCGTTGCTGGAATATCAAGATCATTGCTTATGCTTTTTGCTACTTTAGTACGTGAGCCACGTAATAAACCCGCAAAGGCATATTCTGACAAAGTATCAGGAATAGGAGTTACTGCACCTAAAATGGTGGCCGGATCAGCACCTAAGGCAACCGAAACAGGAAAAGGTTTACCCGGATTAACTTCTTGCCACTCGTGAAAGTCAAGCGCCCCACCACGATGGGATAACCAGCGCATTATTATCTTATTTTTCCCTAACAACTGCTGGCGATAAATTCCTAAATTTTGACGCTTTTTATAGGGACCTTTAGTGATGGTTAAACCCCAGGTAATCAAAGGTGCAACATCACCCGGCCAACAGGTCATAATAGGCAGTTTAGTTAAATCAACCTGATCACCTTCCATAATAACCTCTTGGCAAGCCGGTGAGCGCACTTTTTTGGTCGGCATATTTAACACTTGCTTAAATATTGGCAGTTTTTCCCATAACGATTTAAACCCTTTGGGCGGTTCAGGCTCTTTTAAATAAGCCAACCACTTTCCAACCTCTTTTAAAGCTGCAACGTCATCCTGGCCCATTGCCAATGCGACTCGCTGGGTTGTACCAAATAAGTTAGTCAGAACAGGGGTGTCAAAACCTTTCGGATTCTCAAATAAAAGAGCGGGCCCACCGGCACGTAAAGTGCGATCGGAGATTTCCGTCATTTCTAAGTGAGGATCTATCTCTTGTTTAATACGTTTTAAAAGTCCCCGCTCCTCTAGTTGCTCGATAAAGTCACGTAAATCATCAAATTTCATAAGGGATCCAATTTATAATGGAAAAAAAACAAAAAAAAACGCTACTTAAAAGTAGCGTTTCCTCGCAATAGAGCTAATTATTTTGATTTTTGGTTTTTCATTGCGTCAAAAAAGTCATCATTTGTTTTGCTTAGACCAAGCTTATCAATCAAGAACTCAGTTGCACCTGTTTCACCCATTGGGTGTACAATTTTACGTAAAATCCACATTCTTTGTAATTCATCGGACTTAGTAAGTAACTCTTCACGACGAGTACCTGAACGCGTAATATCAATAGCAGGATAAACCCGTTTTTCAGCCAGTTTGCGGTTCAGATGAATTTCAGAGTTACCGGTACCTTTAAACTCTTCATAAATAACTTCATCCATTTTAGAGCCAGTATCGATCAGAGCAGTCGCAAGGATAGTTAAACTACCACCCTCTTCAACATTACGAGCCGCACCAAAGAAACGTTTCGGGCGTTGCAGAGCATTTGCATCAACACCACCAGTCAGTACTTTACCTGAGCTTGGCACAACAGTATTATAAGCACGTGCTAAACGCGTAATTGAATCAAGCAGAATAACCACGTCTTTTTTATGCTCAACAAGGCGTTTTGCTTTTTCAATAACCATTTCAGCAACTTGCACGTGACGACTGGCTGGCTCATCAAATGTTGATGCAACCACCTCGCCTCTCACTAACCGGCTCATTTCAGTTACTTCTTCTGGACGCTCATCAATTAATAATACAATTAAGACAGCTTCCGGGTAATTAATACTGAGGCTTTGAGCAATGTTTTGCAGTAACATTGTTTTACCCGCTTTCGGCGGTGCAACAATCAAACCACGTTGACCTTTACCAATTGGCGAGACTAGATCCAAAATACGTGCCGTAATATCTTCTGTACTGCCATTACCATTTTCTAAACGAAAACGTTCATCGGGGTGAATGGGCGTTAAGTTTTCAAAAAGAATTTTATTGCGGGAGTTTTCTGGCTTATTGAAGTTAACTTCAATAATTTTCAATAATGCAAAATAACGCTCCCCATCTTTAGGCGGCCGAATCTTACCATCAACACTATCACCGGTTCGAAGATTGAAACGACGAATTTGACTTGGTGAGATATAAATATCATCGGGGCCGGCGAGATATGAACTTTCGGAGCTTCGTAAAAAACCAAAACCATCCTGCAATATTTCCAGCACACCGGCGCCAAAAATATCTTCCCCGCTTTTGGCGTGAGCCTTAAGAATTGCGAATATAATGTCTTGTTTTCTTAAACGAGCTAGATTTTCTAGCCCCATCGATTCCCCAAGCGTAACAAGGTTAGAAACCGGTGTATCTTTTAATTCAGTTAAATTCATAAGTTTTTTAGGTATGCAGCTTTGAAGTGAGTGATAGTAAGTGATGTCAGGGATTTATTGTTTTTTTGTTTGTATTTTGAACACAAGGGTAGCACTTAATTATGCCTTAGTCCAGATTGAACATGCTGCAGATCACAACTTGTTCAATCCGTATTTAATCTTTTAGATATTTGTATCCAAAAATTCTACAAGTTGGGTTTTAGAAAGTGCACCCACTTTCGTAGCAGCAACTTTACCGTCTTTAAATAATAACAGAGTTGGAATACCGCGAATACCAAATTTAGGTGGGGTCGCGCTGTTTTCGTCTATATTTAATTTACCAATAGTCACTTTACCTGCATATTCAGTCGCAACTTCGTGAAGAATGGGAGCAATCATTTTACAAGGTCCACACCATTCAGCCCAAAAATCAACTAAAACAGGACCTTCGGCATTAACTACATCATCTTCGAAACTTGCATCACTTAACGTTACGATATTCTCGCTCATTTTTATCTCCAGAAAGGTATTACTAATAATTAATTACTATTATAAAATTAATTATTGATATTTGATATTTAATATTGGAATTCAACACAATACTTATTGTATATATAAAATGCTATCACATTCCAATGCCATAAAAGCATTACTAATAATTAATTACTATTATATAAATTAATTTTTGATTATTGACATTGAATTGAACACAATACTTATTGTGTGTATGGAATGCTATCACTTTCCAATGCCATAAAAGCATTACTAAGAATTAATTACCATTACATAAATTAATTTTTGATTATTGACATTGAATTGAACACAATACTTATTGTGTGTATGGAATGCTATCACTTTCCAATGCCATAAAAGCATTACTAATAATTAATTACCATCATGTAAATTAATTTTTGATTTTTGAAATTTGAATTGAAGACAATACTTATTGTATGTATGAAATGCTATCACTTTCCAATGCCAGAAAAAAATTACTCATAATTAACTACCATTACGTAGATTAATTTTTGATTTTTGACATTTGAATTGAACACAATATTTATTCTATGTATGAAATGCTATCACTTTCCAATGCCAGAAAAGAATTACTAATAATTAATTACCATTATGTAAATTAATTTTTGATTTTTGAATCGAACTCAATACTTATTGTATGTATAAAATGCTATCATTTGCAAATGAATAAAACACATCTAACTCAAAAAAAATTTGCAGACCTTCCTTTAGAGAAAAGTCTAATTTCAGGTTTAACGTCGCAAGGTTATGAATATTGTACTCCTATTCAGGCTTTGTCATTGCCAATCACCCTTACCGGGAAAGATATAGCAGGACAAGCTCAAACAGGAACAGGTAAAACACTTGCGTTTTTACCTGCGGTATTTCATCACCTATTAACCAATGCGCAACCTGAAAATCGCCGCAAGAATCAACCTCGGGCTATCATTTTAGCGCCGACACGTGAGCTTGCAATCCAAATACACAAAGATGCCATGGTTCTCGCTAGCGTGTCAAACCTACGTTTAGGTTTAGCATATGGAGGCGAGAAAGTTGAAATTCAACGCACTAAGCTTGAAAAAGGCGTTGATATTTTAATTGGTACTACGGGCCGTACGATTGACTTTGTTAAACAAGGCGTAGTCGATATGGGTTCTATACAAAGTGTTGTCCTTGATGAAGCGGATCGTATGTTTGATCTGGGCTTTATTAAAGATATCCGTTATCTATTTAGACGCATGCCAGAGGCAAAATCACGTCTAAACATGTTATTTTCAGCTACCCTGTCTCATAAAGTTCAAGAACTTGCTTTTGAGCATATGAATGATCCAGAGAGTATCCAGATTGAACCGGAAAAAATGACATCTGCGAATATAACTGAAGAACTTTTTTATCCTTCTAATCAAGATAAAATATTACTTTTATTAAGCTTAATAGAAGAAGATTGGCCTGATAAAGCGATTGTTTTTGCTAATACCAAACATACCTGTGAAAAAGTATGGGGTTATTTAGCGGGAGATGGTTTGCGAGCAGGCTTATTAACCGGCGATGTACCTCAAAATAAACGCTTAAAAATTCTGCAACAGTTCACTGAAGGTGAAATTGATATTTTAGTTGCAACCGATGTGGCAGCCCGTGGTTTACATATTCCTAAAGTATCACATGTTTTTAATTTCGACCTGCCCGATGATTGCGAAGATTATGTGCATCGAATTGGTCGTACTGGACGTGCTGGTGAAAAGGGTTTAGCTATTAGCTTTGCCTGTGAAAAGTATGTATTTAACCTTCCGGCCATTGAGGAATATATTAAACATCCTATTCCTTGTAGTGAATATGATAAAAAGGCGATGCTGGACTCTTTACCCGTAATGAAGGTAACAAAGTACAAAGCACATCCTAATAGTCGTAAAGATAATTATCACCGTACTCATAAGCGATAGAATGATCGAAAACCGCTATACCATCATTGACCTTGGATCAAATAGCTTTCATATGCTAACCGTTGAAAGGATCAATAATGGTTTTAGCGTTTATTCTAAATCAAAACAGAAAGTACGCCTTGCTGCAGGATTAGATGAACAATACAACATCAATCAAGAAACCATTCAGAAAGGCCTAGATTGTTTAACCAACTTCAAAAATGAACTGAATACTTTACAGCCCGTTAAAGTCCTTATTACCGCCACAGCAGCATTACGTCTGGCGAGCAACAAACAAGTTTTTATAAAGCAAGCAGAAAAAATATTGCAGCGGCCTATTAACTTAATATCTGGTCTGGAAGAAGCGCGGATAATTTATAAGGGAGTAGCATTTACTGAAAATATTTTATTCCCACTGCTGGTTATCGATATAGGAGGCGCAAGCACCGAATTAATAATAGGTGAGGGCACTAAAGTGAAAATTGCTCACAGTTTGAATATGGGCTGTGTCACTTGGTTAAAAAGATATTTCCCCGATAATCAGCTCAATCAGGAAAATTTCAGAACGGCCATTGAAAAGGCAAAAAATGTAATACAACCAGAGGCACAAAAATATTTGACGCAAGGCTGGTCATTCACGATGGGCGCCTCAGGCACCATACAAGCGGTCCAAGAAATAAACAAAAAACAACAACTAAGCGCTGAAATCAACCTGCAACTTTTATATCAAATCAAAGCATTGTGTATAAAATCTGGCAGCATTAAAAATTTACATATTGATGGTTTAAATTCATCCAGAAAACTGGTATTTGCCAGTGGTCTTTCAATACTAATAGCACTCTTTGAAATGTTAGCTATTCCATCGGTGCAGTGCTCAAAAGGTGCCTTGCGTGAAGGTCTAATTAGTATTTTATTCTCAAGCCGCACTGATACTAGCCTGTTGGTATCGTCCGAGCACCACCAGCAGAAGAAAATTTAAACCATAAAGTGCTGTAGGAAATAAGTTGATTGTTAGATAACACCTTTAGAGACTCAGTTTGTTCGATCAAAGCATCAATATATTGGAACTGATAAGCCCGTCTGCCATAAAATAGCGTTTCGCATAATAATACCTAATCCATTAAATTTTCTGTTCATTTATACTGGTTAAAATAGATGCGCACTAAATATCAAACGGCGTTTTAGTCTTTATTATTAGTTTTATACCAATCTGCATAAGTAAGTGGTTTAAAATTGCGCAGGAAAAAATAATGATAGCAAGACGTTTGATTGAGCAATGGCTGGCTATTGATATTGAAAACAACGAAGCTAGCGTTAATTTTAACAACTAAGATAGGTCTGATATTTATGCCGATTGGTATTATTCATAACCTGCTGTTATCACCACTTCTACCTGGCCAACTGAAGCTGTTCAAGTCTTTCATTTTAAATAAACTTAAAGGTTACTAGCACCGAGGATACAGAGCCGCTGTGCGCTGCACAGAGTAAATATAAGTCTGCGCACACCATATAATTCCCCCCCTTTCTATTAAAAGAGATGATAAAATTAGGTCATGAACATATAATAAAACTTAGGTCTGTTGACACTAGTTACTGCAATTAATGCCTTTAATGTATTTTCCCTTGGCCTAAATAAACGACCAATAAGTGGAATTGTTATAAGAAGCTTTTAAAAATGCAAAACTTACTACGAAGCACCAAGGGTAATCGCAGATAAATCATCTTTTTTTAACAATAATCCGGCTCGAAAACCGATTTTAACCTTATTATTTGGAAAAAGAATATAGCCATTCTCTTCCTCCACCCGATATTTAACATCCCGATCCGATGCTAAAATAAAGCCTTTTGGGAATGCCGTAAAATTTTCCACATCATCAGCAAAATTAAGCTTAAATTTTTCGCTCGATTTAATAATCACTTCCGTGACTTTATAGACCGCCAGCGCAGAGTTCACCTCTATAGCAACTTCTTGATCCACAATTAAATTAACCAATCCCTGCTGGATCCCCGTAAATTGCTGTAAATCATTTTCACCAAAAGGCCGGGCTTTGCCCAGCTCTAATGTGCAGCTGTTCGCTGCACATTCATTGCTGGTAAAATAACTGAAGGTTGAGGTTGGCGCATGATTAACCACCAGCGCTTCAAGCCCTGCACTTTGCAGCCAGGCAATCATGTTTTTCTGATAATGCCCCGACTGCAGATAGGGCAGTATTCCAAAAGCCACATAAAACGATGGTTTGATTGCGGTGTGAAGATCAAAATGCAGCCTCAGCTTATCTGACTCTGCTTGAAAAAAATCGGCGACCACTTGCTGTAATCTAGCCGCCCTTTGTGTTTCAGAGCAATCCTTGTAACGCAAATAATGATCGCTGAACAAGCGATTCAAATCGATACCTATATAACGTTCGCCTTTACGCATAGCCTCAAGATTGCCAAAGATCACCATTAAACGTACTTTCAGTACATATTGACCTGTTAAAATACCGCTAATTAGCTCAGCAACGATCTCCACAGGAGCGGTTTCATTGCCATGAATCGCCGTTGAAATAAGCACATTCTTGCTCCCCCCCGTATCGGGCTCAAGAATCATCACGCCAGGTGCAGGGCGAGTCCAGGAAAGCGTTGCAGTACGGCCGGAGGATGTTATCAGCTCATCGCTCGCGAGAGTTTCTTCTAAAAAATCGAACATATTAACCTCAATCTTGCTGGAATGAATAAATAGAACCTAGGTTCATGATCTGTGTTAACTGATCAAGGGCGCCGCGATTTTCGAGGAGGAGCTGCGGATCAGCCAAATCAGCTTCAGTTAAGTTATCCCGATAGTGCTTATTAACCCAGTTACCCAGTGACAGATACAAAGAATCAGTGAGCAGAGCCTGCGGATTAGTAGCACGCAGTTCAGCCTCATTAAGTACAACTCGCAGGCGTAAGCACGCTGGCCCACCGCCATTACACATGCTCTCACGCAGGTCGAAAACACACATTTCATTGATCGGGTTATCACCTTGGATCAGCTCATTCAGATAAGCCCAAACCCGGACATTACGACGCGACTCTTCTGGTACCACGATCAGCATTTTACCGTCAGCTTTACTAAGCAACTGACTATTAAACAAATAAGTTGCTACGGCATCACTGACACTGACCTTTGAGCCAGGCACTTCTATCGGTATAAAATGACTACCAAGTCGTTGTAGTTTTCGATCTATTTCAGCAAAGGCTGCGGTTTGATTTAAAAACGCTTCCTGATGATGAAATAATACATTGCCATTACTCACCGAGATCACATCATTATGAAACACACCCTGGTCAATCACGCTGGGATTTTGTTGCACAAAAACCGTTTTTTCTTGATCAAGTTGATGTAGCCGGGCAACCGCTTCACTAGCATCCCGCGTTTGCCTTGCAGGGTATTTTGTCGGCTCCACATGGCTACCGTATGCCTGCCTGCCATAAACAAAAACTTCGACACCAGGCGCACCATAATCTCCACATAAGCGGTTGTGGTTGGCAGCCCCTTCATCGCTCATGATGCTCTGCTGAGGTAGTGCACTATGATGCGCAAAATGTTTAGTATTATCGAAAATCGCGTTAAGCACCTTACCCGTTGTCTGCGCTTCAATTGAACGATGAAACTTACTGTTAAGGTTGGCCACGGTAAAGTGCACTTTAGCATCGGCAGTATCAGACGAAGGCGACACGGTTGCTGCATTGGCAACCCACATCGAGGCAGCAGAGCTCACCGCAGTAAGCAAATGCGGCGCTTTTTTTACCGCTTGCCTAAGCACATTAGGATCGTCGCCACTAAAACCGAGCTGTCGTAAACTCGAAATACAAGGCCTGTCCTGTGGTGGTAAAACACCTTGCTTAAAACCCAGATCAGCAAGTGCTTTCATCTTTTCTAATCCCTGCAAAGCGGCAAGCTTTGGATTAGCAGCTGTATTTTTATTAGATGTCGACGCGACATTACCAAAGGAAAGTCCAGCGTAGTTGTGCGTTAAACCCACCAACCCATCAAAATTAACTTCATATGCAGACATGTAAATTTTCCTTCAAAAAATCAATTAAAGTGTAAACCAGGCAGGTTCGTTTCAGGGAGCACTAAGGTTTCTGACTCCATTGACGCCATCGGCCAAGCACAATAATCCGCGGCGTAATAAGCGCTGGCGCGGTGATTACCCGAGGCACCGATGCCACCGAAAGGCGCATTACTTGATGCGCCTGTTAAGGCTTTATTCCAATTAACGATCCCTGCACGCGCTTCTATTAATAAACGCTCAAAATCTTCACGTTGAGTAGAAATTAACCCAGTCGCTAAACCAAAACGTGTTTTATTTGCAATTTCAATCGCTTGGGTAAAATCTTGATAGCGAATAAGACTCAGTAATGGACCAAAGTATTCTTCATCGGGTAAATCTTCAACGCCCGTGACATCCACAATAGCAGGCGTTAACAACGCACAATCAGCTTTCAAACGGGTTAGCTTTAACAGCGGGATTGCCCCAAGTGAACACAAATTATTTTCAACAACGAGCAGATTATCAGCAGCTTGATTAGAGATCACTGAGCCCATGAAAGGAGCAGGTTGATCATCCCATTTACCCACGGTTATCTCACTTGCAACAGCAATCAAACGTGCAATAAATTGATCACCCTCTGCACCCGCTTTTACCAATAATCTACGCGCACAAGTACAACGCTGCCCGGCACTGATAAAGGCCGATTGCACGGCAATATTCACGGCCGCATCTAAGTGCTCAAAGCTCTCAACGATAAGTGCATTATTCCCGCCCATTTCCAGTGCCAAAATTTTCTCTGGCTGTCCCGCCAATTGGCGATGTAGTTGATAGCCAGTATTGGCACTACCGGTAAACAGTAAGCCATCAAGACCATGATGGTTAGAAAGCAAAATACCGGTTTCTTTAGCGCCTTGTACTAAATTAAGCACACCATTAGGTAATCCTGAACGCTGCCAAATTTCCAGGGTCAGCTGGGCTGTCCACGGGGTCAATTCGCTTGCCTTAAATAGCACACAATTACCTGCGAGTAACGCCGGTACGATATGACCGTTGGGCAGGTGTCCCGGAAAATTATAAGGACCAAAGACAGCCAACACACCGTGAGGTCGATGCCTTAATACCGCTTGCCCATCAGCCATTGTGGTAACTTTCACACCGGTTCTTTCATGATAAGACTGAATAGAAATTTTCACTTTATTAATCATCGCTTGAACTTCAGTTTTAGTTTCCCATTCAGGTTTACCGGTTTCCTGTGAGATAATTTGGCTTAACTGAATTGCCTGTTTTGCGAGGTTGTCTGCAAAACGCTGTAACAATACAATTCTTTCCTGTAACCCAGTGGCAGCCCATTTAGGGAAAGCTTCCCGAGCGGCATTAACGGCAAGATTGACATCCTGCTTAGAAGCAGCATGACCCGTCCAAATAAGTGAATTATCACTCGGATTAGTTTTTTCGAAATATCCTCCATTGCCAACTTCCCAGCAACCATTAATAAAATGCGATTTTTTTTTCATAAATTATTTTCCTTTTCAGATAAAGGAACAACACGTAATTGCTCCCCATTAATCACAGAGAGTGCTTGTGCTTGCTCTTGAGTTAAATAAGTATGGCTAGAATCAATCAATGGGCTGCCAATAATGGCACGAAAGTCTTGATAGTTTTTATTGCCTATTAGCCAAGTTTGTTCTCCTAACAACTCTGACTCACTAATCTTTACTTCGCGCAGTTGACTTTTTTTGACTATACGTAGATCTTGGGTATATGCCTCGAGCGTTGGGCCTGCATCAAAAATATCAACGTACCCCTCATAGCGCATTCCTTCGCTTTCTAAGATTCCTCGTGCGGGAAGTGTGCTCGAATGTACATCTGCGATAACTTTTTGAGCGGCTTCAGTTAAAAAATCAACATATAAAGCATGTTTCGGCATCAGCTCAGCAATAAAGGATTTTTTTCCGATACCGGTAAGATAATCAGCTTGGTTAAATTCGAGCGAGAAAAAATGTCGACCTAAACTTTCCCAGAAAGGAGATCTGCCCTTTTCATCGCTTACACCGCGCATTTCGGCGATGATTTTTTCTGAAAATTTGTCTTTAAATCCAGCAATAAACAACAAACGACTTTTAGATAATAGCTGGCCATTTTTATCCTTCCGATACTCTGGATCCAAAAAAAGTGAACATAACTCGCTATTACCCGTATGATCATTACTTAAACTGAGCTTTTTCATTTGCCGATAAATGCCAAGTTCTTTCGATGCATGAACCTGTGTACCTACATGAAAATCGTACCAAGGTTCATTGAGGCCAATGGCAACCTCAATACCGCTCACACCCACTAAGGTTTGTGTTTCAGAATCAATCATTGCGAATAAATAACCTTGCTCTGAAAGTGGCAATTTACTTTCCCATGTTGCAATCATTCTCTCAATACGTTGTTCAAGATGGCTTTCATTATTAGGCAGCGAGGAAAAACCAGAACCCGTTTTTGTAGAAAGTTGCAAAAGTGCCTGTTTGTCCTGTCTCTGTATCGGGCGAATAAACATCATGGTTGTATTTCCTTAAACAATGTTGGTGCAGTAATTTATGATTTAATACAAAAAACTCTCTGCTCTGGGTTCAAATTAAGCTGCTCAATATTATATTGGGACACTTGAAGCTGGTTTCCCTGTAACACACCTTGTACTAAACAAGCTTTGAAACTATTGCCATCAGCTAGACCAATCAAATAGGTTTGTAAGGCGTTATTACTGACGATAGTGGTAAGTTTGACTGGTTGGATCTTTTGAGAAAGGGAAAGCGCATTACGTTGCGCCGTTAAAATTGGCCC
>JBLHWW010000098.1:0-13568 GCA_047629075.1 Psychromonas sp.
TGCGGACGGCCTGGCGGTTGCCATATGCCATGCCCATACAGCCCAGACTATTGTTGCAATGTCCGGGAAGGTTGCTAAAACTGTTCGTGGCAGGTTTCGCTAACTTATTTTTAGCACGCTTTATTCTCCCCCCCAAAAAAAATTCGCCTCAGAGGTAACAATGAAAGATCTTTCTCAAACGCAGCTTGGTATTGTCTATGCGCTTAGTGCCTATTTGTTGTGGGGCGTTAACCCCATTTATTTTAAGTATCTTAGTTTTATTCCTATTTATGAAGTATTAGCGCATCGGGTGATCTGGTCGGTGGTGTTTATCGCTATTGTGATCACTTTTTTGGGGGGATGGGGAAAAGCATTGATTATCCTTAAAACACCCAAAAACATTTTATTTTTAACCTGTACAAGTTTACTAATTACGGTTAATTGGAGCGTTTTTATTTGGGCGATAAATAATGGACGTATGTTAGAGGCAAGTTTAGGGTATTTTATTAACCCGCTGATTAATGTTGTTTTGGGTTTGCTTTTCCTCAATGAAGCCTTAAGCCGACTAAAATGGATTGCCGTCTCATTAGCCCTACTTGGGGTAGTTGTTCAGATTGTACAGGTAGGCAGTTTACCTTGGGTTTCTTTAGTATTGCCTATTACTTTTGGGTTTTATGGTTTGTTGCGTAAAAAAATTAAAATTGAAGCCCTGATTGGCTTGTTTTTTGAAACCTTATTAGTGTTACCCGTGGCATTGTATTACCTGTTTTTTGTCGCTAATGGTGAAAACGCCAATATGCTTAATAATGCTTGGTCATTAAATCTTTGTTTAATGTTTGCCGGTATTGCGACCGCGATGCCGCTTTTCTTTTTCGCACAAGCGGCATTACGTTTAAAGCTGTCAACCCTGGGTTTTTTCCAATATATTGCTCCCTCAATGATGTTTTTGATGGCGGTGTTTATCTATGATGAAGCATTAAGTTTAGCGAAAGTAATTACTTTTATCTTTATCTGGGCGGGCATCTTTTTATTTGCTTTTGAGAATAAATTTCAAAAGTGGTTATGACCTTAGCTTGTTAAAGTATGTATCGAAAAATAACACTGGATATTTACTCAGTTGTTTTTTATGCTTGTCGCATTATATTATTAGCTAGGATGTTAGAATGATCGGACGATTACGTGGTGTTTTATTAGAAAAGCAACCTCCAGAAGTATTAATAGAAGTGTCTGGTGTAGGTTACGAAGTACAGTTACCGATGAGTTCTTTTTATGCTTTACCCGATGCAGGACAAGAAGCGATTATTTATACGCATTTTGTCGTACGTGAAGATGCCCAGCTGTTATACGGTTTTGCTGATAAACATGAACGTGCGATGTTTCGTGAATTAGTTAAAGTTAATGGGGTGGGGCCAAAGTTAGCGCTCGCTATTTTGTCCGGTATGTCAGCAAATCAATTTGTGCAGTGTATTCATAATGATGCCGTCACTACCCTAGTTAAATTGCCGGGTGTGGGTAAAAAAACCGCTGAGCGTTTAGTGGTTGAAATGAAAGACCGACTCAAAAACTGGACGGGTGCCGATTTATTAACACCGGAAGCAGATAAAATGGTCTTTGAAAACGAATTTTCAGATAGTGCTGCTAACCATAATGCTAAAGATGAAGCTATTAGTGCGCTGGTGAGTTTAGGCTATAAGCTGGTTTTGGCAGAAAAAGTGATTCAGCAAGTTTATCAGGAAGGCATGGATTGTGAGGCTTTGATTCGCAGTTCATTAAAAAGTATGCTTTAAATGATCAACAAAAAGGATCTGGCAAAAAATGATAGATGAAGATCGCCTGATTTCAGGCACACAAAAGATTGATGAAAACTTTATTGATCGGGCCATCCGTCCAAAATTTTTAGCCGATTACGAAGGCCAACCGCAGGTTAATAAGCAGATGGAAATTTTTATCGAGGCTGCGCGTCAACGTAATGAAGCATTAGATCACTTACTTATTTTTGGTCCGCCCGGGTTGGGTAAAACAACCTTATCGCATATCGTTGCCAACGAACTCGAGGTTAATATTAAAACCACCTCGGGGCCTATTCTTGAAAAGGCAGGGGATTTAGCAGCGTTGTTAACCAATCTTGAAGAAAATGATGTCCTATTTATCGATGAAATACACAGATTGAGCCCGGTTGTGGAGGAAATTTTATACCCTGCGATGGAAGATTACCAACTGGATATTATGATTGGTGAAGGTCCCGCTGCGCGCTCTATTAAGCTGGATCTACCCGCATTTACGTTAATCGGCGCAACAACGCGAGCAGGATCGTTAACTTCTCCTTTGCGAGACCGTTTTGGTATTGTACAGCGCCTTGAATATTACGACCTTAAATCACTCACGCGTATTGTGTTACGCAGTGCCGGGCATTTTAAGCTCGAGATGAGTGAAGCCGGCGCCGTTGAGATTGCGCGGCGCTCACGTGGTACACCGCGTATCGCCAATCGTTTATTACGTCGAGTACGGGATTATGCTCAGGTCAAAAAAGCCAATATTATTGATGACAGTGTCGCAAAATTAGCTCTAGATATGCTTGAAGTGGATAATGAAGGCTTTGATTATATGGATAGAAAGTTATTGATGGCGATTTTAGATACCTTTATGGGTGGTCCGGTCGGTTTAGATAATTTAGCGGCTGCCATTGGCGAAGAGAAAGAAACCATTGAAGATGTCTTAGAGCCCTACCTTATTCAGCAGGGGTTTTTACAGCGCACACCTCGTGGACGCATTGCCACTAACAGAACCTATTTACACTTTGGATTTGATAAGCCCAAATAGAGAAAAAACGAGAAAACAGAAAGCCCTAGGGTCCTTGGACTTAAGTTTGTTACAAAAAATGCACTACACGCACTTCATCATAAAAATGCATAAGCTTATTTAAGTCCAAAGACACTCGAGCCTTCAAAGAATAATAATACTGGTTATTAATGTCTGTTAATTTCCAGCAATTCCCCCGCTAGCTGATCAATATTACCTCTTGCCATTGACCCTTGATCGACCTGCTCTCTCCCTATAACTATTAGCATCTAATACCACATAGAGCGCTGAAAATTTAGCTATCTAGTATCTCTTTGAAAGATAAACTATTCCTCAATCTATCAACCTGAATAAAGCGTTGAGGTGGGGCAGTTTGTTACAAATAAAAGCTTGATCTAAATCAAATCACTGATTATAAATAATACACTGTTTATAGTGTAAAGTATTGATATTAAATCTTTATTAATTTTAGGGTGGTGAATGTTGCCGTGGTTAACAGCTTATTAACATTAAACTGGAAGCTTGATTCAATTCAATTTTTAAAGTATAAATAAGAAAGCTCTAATTTATAATATTCTAATGTTAATGGGGCGTTAATAATCATCAATATTAGATTTTTAGTTAACATTATTTTAACAAAAATACTTTTTTTGTCCTGTCCTGGAGTTGAAAATGAGTAAAAAATATTTACCACAACATGGCATCTTTTCAATTCCATTAATCCGTGAAATAACACTGATTTTAATTATTAAAATCATTATTATTTTTACCATTAAGTATTTCTATTTTTCAGATCCAGCGGTGTTTAATGAAGCTCATCTGTTTGGCGAAGTTGCTTCGCAAGAAATACTGCTGCAGAACAATAACAAATAACTATTTATTTAGGAGAAAGAAATGGATGACATAGTTGACTTATCGCGGTTGCAATTTGCAATGACCGCCATGTATCACTTTTTATTTGTACCGCTAACACTTGGGCTCGCGTGGTTATTGCTGATCATGGAATCCTTATATGTGATGACCGGTAAAGAAATTTACAAAGATATGACTAAGTTTTGGGGTAAACTCTTTGGTATTAACTTTGCACTTGGTGTGACCACAGGTTTAACCATGGAGTTCCAGTTTGGTACTAACTGGGCTTATTATTCGCACTATGTCGGTGATGTATTTGGTGCGCCCTTGGCGATTGAAGGCATGATGGCCTTCTTCTTAGAGTCCACCTTTGTCGGTTTATTCTTTTTCGGATGGGACAGACTGACTAAATTACAGCATCTGGGAGCTACTTTTTTAGTGGCATTCGGTTCAAGTATGTCGGCGTTATGGATTTTAATTGCCAATGCTTGGATGCAGAATCCGGTTGGTGCTGAGTTTAACTACACCA
Source organism: Psychromonas sp. (assembly GCA_047629075.1). GTDB lineage: Bacteria > Pseudomonadota > Gammaproteobacteria > Enterobacterales > Psychromonadaceae > Psychromonas. Next base: position 4,160 of record JBLHWW010000098.1, read on the forward strand.
CCATGCGTATGGAGATGACCAGTTTTGCAGAACTGGTTTTTAATCCGGTCGCCCAAGTCAAATTTGTGCATACCGTGGCGTCAGGTTATGTCACTGGGGCCATGTTTGTCTTGGCAATTAGCGCATATTATTTACTGAAAGGCCGTGATACTGCCTTTGCTAAACGTTCTTTTGCTATTGCGGCGGCTTTTGGTACGGCTGGCATTTTATCAACTATCGTATTAGGTGATGAAAGCGGTTATGAGATAGGTGATGTACAGAAAGTGAAACTCGCTGCGATTGAGTCCGAATGGGAAACCGAACCCGCTCCCGCTGCTTTTACCCTGTTCGGTATCCCTAATCAGGACGAGCAACGTACCGATTATGCTATTAAAATTCCCTATGCCTTAGGTATTATTGCCACTCGTTCAATCGATCAGGAAGTCATCGGATTAAAAGAGTTAATGGAGGATCATGAGAACCGTATTCGCAACGGCATGATTGCTTACGCCCATTTAACGGATCTGCGTAACGGTGATCAATCCGCTGAAAAAATTGCACAGTTTGAAGAAGTAAAAGCGGATTTAGGTTACGGATTGCTACTGAAAAAATATGCGCCAAATGTTGTTGATGCCACGGAAGAGCAAATTCAGATGGCCGTTGAGCACAGTATTCCAGGTGTCGCGCCAATGTTTTGGTCCTTTAGAATCATGGTCGCTTGTGGTGTGTTGATGTTATTTATATTCTTATTTGCATTTTATCAGTCAGCGCGCAACCGGATAGGTAAAAGTAAAAATTTCCTTAAAATTATACTTTATAGTCTACCGTTACCTTGGATCGCCATGGAAGCCGGATGGATTGTTGCCGAATATGGTCGTCAACCCTGGGCGATTGCTGAAATATTACCAACCCATATGGGCGTATCGAGTGTTTCAAGTGAACAGCTGTTCTTTAGTATTATTTCGATTGCCGCATTCTATACCGTATTACTGGTGATTGAGATGTACTTAATGTTGCGCTTTGCCCGTTTGGGGCCAAGTAGCCTTAAAACCGGGAAATATCATTTCGAGAAGCTAGCTAAACTCGCGCAAAACAATAAACAGGGATAGGAAATTCTTATGTTTGATTACGAAACATTAAAATTATTATGGTGGTTATTGATAGGTGTTTTACTGATTGGTTTTGTTATTACCGATGGGTTTGATATGGGGGTGGGTGCACTGCTGCCTTTTATCGGTAAAACTGATCAGGAACGCCGCATCATGATCAATAGTATTGCACCGCATTGGGAAGGGAATCAGGTCTGGTTAGTACTGGCAGCCGGGACTATATTTGCTGCCTGGCCGACGGTTTACGCAACTGCATTTTCTGGTTTTTATGTCGCCATGATGCTGACTTTGTTTGCTTTGTTTTTCCGCCCGGTAGGCTTTGATTACCGCAGTAAAATCAGCGATCCTCGCTGGAGAACCAGTTGGGATTGGGGGATTTTTACCGGTAGCACTGTACCACCGATCATTTTTGGTGTCGCCTTTGGGAATCTGCTGCAAGGGGTACCTTTTGTCTTTGATGAATACTTGCGTTCAACTTACCAGGGCAGTTTCTTTGACCTATTAAATCCCTTTGCTTTGTTAGTGGGTGTCTTCTCATTAACTTTATTTATTTTACAGGGCGCAACTTGGTTGCAAATGAAAACCGAAGGCGTTGTGCAGCAACGAGCACGGCTACTTTCATTATATTGTGCGCCGTTAGCCGTGCTGTTATTTGCATCGGCCGGGGTTTGCGTCGCTTATGGTATTGATGGTTATGTGATCACGTCATTAATGGATTTAAATGGGCCAGCTAACCCATTACTAAAATCTGCTCAGTTGCAATCGGGTGCCTGGCTTGCAAACTATGACAAATATCCACTCACCATGATTGCACCACTCATTGGTTTGTCATTTCCTGTATTGGTTTGGATTGCCAGTAAATTTAATCGTAATGCTTTGGCTTTTTTCTTTAGCAGTGTGACCCAAGTGGGCGTATTAATGACTTTTGCCGTTAGTACCTTTCCTTTTATTATGCCATCAAACATTGATCCCAATGTCAGTTTAACGGTTTGGGATGCAGTATCGAGTGAGATGACACTTAATATTATGACTATTGCTACCGTTATTTTCTTGCCAATTATTTTACTCTATACCTGTTGGTGTTATTTTAAAATGTTTGGCCGAATTGGCAAAGAATATATGGCTAAGAATAAACATTCAGCGTATTAACAATTACAATAAGGATTTTTTATGTGGTATTTCGCGTGGATTTTAGGGATTTTGTTGGCTTGTTCATTAGGTATTATCAATGGCCTGTGGTACGAGCAAACTGAAGAAAATCAAAAGGTGGACAGTCTGGATGAAGATCAGCACACTTAATTATTATCAAGGTTATGTGGTATGAGAAAGTGAACGGTGTTGATCACAATCAGCACGGTTCACTATTTGTGCAATTAGTTAAGTTGAAGAAAATCAAAAGGAGGACAGTCTGGATGAAGATCAGCACACTTAATTATTATCAATGCTATGTGGTATGAGAAAGTGAACGGTGTTGATCACAATCAGCACGGTTCACTATTTGTGCAATTAGCTAAGTTGAAGAAAATCAAAAGGAGGACAGTCTGGATGAAGATCAGCACACTTAATTATTATATTGATATATTGCATCGGCCCTTTAAGTTTTTAATAACCCGGCTTTGTTCACTGTTGCTAGCGTTATTTTTAAGCGGGTTACTGCTTATATACCCTAATCATATAGCCGCCAGTTCGGCTCAACTGGATCATGGTTATTTAATTATACTGATGCTGGCATTAAGTGCAGCATTTATTCATGGAGTCGGTTTTTATCCTCATTATTGGCTGTGGAAAATACTTTTCTCCCCGTATTTCTCCTTGGGAATATTGGTCACTTTCATCTTCAATAGCGTGGTGTGATTTAATAATCCTAAAAGCAAAAGCAAAAGCAAAAGTAAAAGAGGCAATCACAGCCTCTTTTTTGTGATTAACTCACTAAAATATCTGACATGATTCGACAAAATATGGTACTTATAGTAGCTTAAGCTTTTATTATTTTTTAAGAAAAAATGGTGTGTTCATGTCAACCTTAGCAATACGAATTTATTATGAAGACACCGATGCAGGTGGTATCGTTTATTACGCAAACTATCTGAAATTTTTTGAGCGTGGACGCAGTGAATTTTTTCGTGAGCTTGATATCGAACAAGATACCTTCTTGGAAAAAAATATAGCCTTTGTAGTGCGTAAAGTGGATATGGATTGTCTTAAACCTGCCCGTTTTAATGCGTTACTGAGGGTGAAAACACAAATAACCCATCACAAAAAAGCCAGCTTAATGTTTAAACAAGAAGTTTTTCATGAAAACGGGGAACTTCTATGTCAGGCTGGCACTCTAATCGCCTGTGTTAATTTACAGAAAATGAAACCCACAGCTATTCCGGCTGAAATTATTGAGGTAATCGCCAGTGCATGCTGATATGTCTTTTTTAGGTCTGTTTTTACAAGCGAGTTGGCTTGTGAAATCTGTATTAATTATTTTGCTTGGAATGTCTGTTTATTCATGGACATTAATTTTTTCACGAACAAAAAATCTTCAAGCGTCACAAAAAGCACTACAACTTTTTGAAGAACGTTTCTGGTCTGGTCATGATTTAAGCCGTTTATACAAAGAATCAGCTGCTCGTAGTGATAGGATAACAGGTGGTGAAAAAATATTTCATGGCGGTTTTAAAGAGTTTTCGCGTTTGCACCGGATTCCGGGGCGCAGTGTCGACAGTACGACTGAAGGTGCTCATCGCATCATGCGTGTTACTTTATCAAGAGAAATTGATGAGTTAGAAACAGGTCTTCCTGTTCTAGCGACAATAGGGTCTATTAGTCCCTATATTGGATTATTTGGCACAGTATGGGGGATCATGAACTCCTTTATTGCATTAGGTGAAGTGCAGCAAGCTACATTGACTATGGTAGCTCCAGGAATAGCTGAAGCGTTAATCGCAACTGCGATGGGCTTGTTTGCCGCCATTCCTGCTGTTATGGCGTATAACCGTTTTTCAACACAAGTGGGAAAATTAGAAACGGCATATATCAACTTAATGGAAGAATTCACCTCCATTTTACACCGTCAGTCAACCACTGAAAGTGACTAGGGAAGGTTATGCAACAATATTCATATCGAAGCCCCAAAAGACGCCGCGTTATCGCTGAAATTAATGTGGTTCCTTATATTGACGTTATGTTGGTTTTATTGATTATTTTTATGGTGACCGCTCCTCTTGTGACACAAGGTGTTAAAGTTGATTTACCACAAGCTGCGGCAGAGGCGCTGTCGGAAGATAGTCAACCGCCAATGATCGCCTCCATTGATAAAGAGGGTCGCTATTATTTAAGTGTGGGTGACAGTATTGAGTCGCCAATTGATGGACAGCAGATGACGGCTTTAGTCCGCGCGCAATTAGCGTTAGATCCCAATGCTCAATTTGTGGTTAAAGGTGATGGAGATGTTAACTATAGAAGTGTTATCGACTTAATGGTCCTATTGCAATCCGCTGGTGTACCTTCCCTTGGACTGATGACTGAGCCGGAAGAAGAATGAAAAGTAGATCAACATTAATTGCGTTTATTAGCGCACTTCTGCTGCATATTATTGTTGGCACTCTATTACTTTTGAATATGAATTTTTCCAATATTAAACCGAAACCTAAAAATGAAGTGCCCATTATCAATGCCACCGTTGTTGACCAAAAATTATTTGATGATTTAGCACAACGTAAGAATGAAAAAAAAGAAGCTGAAAGAAAGAAGGTAGAAGAGGAAAAACAAAGGATAGAGCAAGAAAAACAGCGTATCCAGCAAGAGAAGAAAAAAGCTGCGGATCTGCGCATAAAACAAGAGAATCAACGTATTCAAGCGGAAAAAGCTGAGACGTTACGCAAGGAAAAAGAAGCTGCACGGGTCGTAGCAGAAAAAAAACGCGCAGCGGAGCAGTTAAAAGCCAAGCAAGATGCAGAAAAAGCTAAAAAAATTGCGAATGAAAAGCGTGAAAAACAGCAAGCGGAGAATGCTCGAAAGCAAGCTGAAGAAAAACGCAAAAAAGTAGAAGCTCAAAAAATAGCTGCTGAAAAAATAGCCGCTGAAAAAGCGGCTGCGAAGGCTAAAGTTGAGGCCAAACAGGAAAAGGAACGCTTACGTCGAGCTGAACTTGATAAGCAAATGGAGGCGCAATTTGAGAATACCTTTGCCAACGCGCAAAGCTCGCGACAATTATCCGAAATCGCCCGCTACACGGCGCTTATTCAGGATAAAATTAGCCGAAACTGGCAAACCGAGCCTAGTATGAAAGGTAAAAGTTGTACCTTGAGAATTCGTTTAGCCGTAGATGGTTTAGTGATTAGTGCAAAACAGAGCAGCGGTGATCTTAAACTTTGTGAATCAGCTCGGCGAGCTGCATTAAAAGCAAACACATTACCTATACCTAAAGATCCGGATATTTCAACACAGTTCCGTGATTTCGATATTACTGTAGTACCTGACTTTTAAGGAAATCAAGCCCCATGCTGTTACGTTTATTCTTATCTATTTCCATTATTATATTGTCGGCCCAGGCTTCTGCTCGCTTAGAAATTTTAATTACTGAAGGGGTTAATACTGCCAGGCCGATCGCTGTCATTCCCTTTAAGTGGTTAGGCGAGGGCGAAAAACCGGGACAATTTGCCGATATTATCGCTGCAGATTTGCAGCGCAGTGGCCAGTTTAGTCCCCTTGCTCTTAATAAAATGCCTAATACACCGTCAAACAGTATTGGTCTTAATTATGGTCTATGGCATAAAATGGGGATTGAAGCTTTACTGATGGGGGAAGTGTCACCCGCACCGGAAGCTGGGAAATACATTGTCACCTATGAATTGGTAGACGTTGTGACGGGCAATGCAAATGTTGCAGACTACAGTCCTGTTTTAGAAAGTCGCCGTGGCACCGTAACCAAAACTCAATTACGTCGGTTTGCACATCGTATTAGTGATGTTGCCTATGAAAACTTAACTGGTGAAAAAGGCGCTTTTTTAACACGTATTGCCTATATTGCAGTGGATCGCAAAAGTAGCCATCCTTATCAATTACGTATTTCTGATTATGACGGTTATGGTGAAAAGTTAATACTGCGTTCAAAACAGCCGATTATGTCACCAAGCTGGTCTCCTGATGGAAGAAAGCTGGCCTATGTTAGTTTTGAACAACGCCACTCACAAATCTATATACAGGATTTATATAGCCAAAAACGTGAATTAATGACCTCTTTTCCAAAAATAAATGGTTCGCCCAGTTGGTCCCCAGACGGTAAATCTTTGGCAATAGTATTATCAAAGGAAGGACAGCCTGAGGTTTACACTCTGGATACACAAAGCAAAGCGTTACGCAGAATTACCAATAATCGTGCCATTGATACTGAACCAAGTTGGTCGCCAGACGGCAACAGTTTAATCTTTACTTCTACCCGTGGTGGTCAGCCGCAAATTTATCAAGTTGATCTTCGATCGAAGGTGACAAAGCGCCTGACCTGGGAAGGTGATCTTAATTTAGGTGGTACAGTTACCCCTGATGGTGCTAGTCTAGTGTTGGTTAGCCGCAATGATGGTAATTATAAGATAGCAGCACAAGACCTTGCCTCTGGCGAGCTTAGAACCTTGACCAAGACACATTTAGACGAGTCACCAAGCGTTGCGCCGAATGGCAGTATGATAATTTACAGTACCGTTTATAAAGGTCGTCAAGGTTTGGCGTTAGTCTCTATGGATGGCCGTTTTAAAGCGAATATTCCTGCTCAAAGTGGAGAAGTTAAATCGCCCGCATGGTCTCCATTTTTAAAGTAAGTTAATTAACAACTAAAAAGGAAAAAAGATGAACCCAAGTATTATTTCAAAAAGTTTATTAATTGCACTGCCACTGTTAGCTTTAAGTGCGTGTAGCTCAAATAGTGATACCGACTCAGCAGCTATGGAAGCTAATAAAGCGGCAATGGAGCAAGCTGCAATTGAACAGCAAGCTGCGGCAGAGAGCAATATTGAAACAGATGGCATTCAAGCAATACAGTTAACTAAAGAAGAGTTAATGGCTAAACGTTACTCGGATGCTATCTTGGAAAAAATTATCCAGTTTGATTATGATACCGCTATGATTAAACCGGAATTTACTTCTATTCTGGATGCGCATGCTGAATTCTTAGTTAATAATCCTGAGGAAAAAGTAACTATAGAAGGGCATACCGATGAAAAAGGGACACCTGAGTACAACATCGCACTAGGTGAACGTCGAGCAATGTCGGTGTCAGTTTATCTGGAAAATATGGGTGTTTTACCCCGTCAAATTAGCGTTGTAAGCTACGGTGAAGAAAAACCGCTTAACTTTGGACACACTGAAGCTTCTTGGTCGGATAACCGCCGCGCAGAATTGGTTTATTAATAACAGATGAAAAAAAATAATCTTCAAGCGGTCATTCTTGTGGCCACTTTGTTTTCAACCTTTGCCTTTTCTGCTGCCCCCGTCAATGACGTAACGGGTGCAGAAAGGGGGAGTGTTGAACAACAATTAGAAAAGTTTACTCGTTTACTGGAATCGCGTAACAGAATGCAAATCAGCATGCAGAACCAACTTACTCAACTGTCCAATGAGTTGAGAGAAATTAAGGGGGGCATGGAACTGTTTGAGCATAAAATTAGTGAGATTGAAAATCGTCAACGTAATTTATACCAACTGGTTGAGCAGCCTAAGGCGGTCTCAAGCACGACGACCACAACAACCAATAGCACTGTTAGCGCAACTTCTGCAGGTGAACAATCGTCTTATCAAGCTGCGAAGGATTTAGTGTTAGTTAATAAGGATTTTAATCAGGCAATTACTGCTTTTGAGGCATTTATAATTGATTATCCTCAATCCGAATTACTCCCAAATTCTCATTATTGGTTGGGGCTAGTGTTATATCAGCAGAAAAAACGTAAAGAAGCACGCATCGCTTTTCTAACGGTGAGTGAAAAGTTTCCTCAGTCGGCTAAACGTGCGGATTCTTTATTTAAAATAGGTATTATTGATGAATATTTGGGAGAATTGGTTTCAGCCAAAGATTTTTATCAAAAAGTGTTAAAAGAATACCCAAATTCAACGGCGGCAGGGCTAGCACAAAAACAATTAGACGCTTTATAAATATGATGAGAATTTAATAATATAACAAGTTGTAATCCCTGTTGTTTTACAATTTGTTTACTTTGTCGGCAAACAGAAAAAAAACAAGCGTTTTTTGTTGCGATATTCATAATATTGTATAGTATACGCCGCAGTTGAGAGCAAGATGTGATTTACTTCATGTTTCTATTTTCTTCAATTATAGCGGGGAGTTCTATTTATTCGCCAGCCTGACTAAGTTAATTAAAATGTAAATTTTAATTTTAATTCTCGTTAGTTGATAAGAATCGAAGCAAAAAATCAGATTCTTGAGTAAGACTAAAAAACTATTAGGGCCGTTAGCTCAGTTGGTAGAGCAGTGGACTTTTAATCCGTTTGTCGAAGGTTCAAATCCTTCACGGCCCACCAAGTTTTTAGACAGTAGACCGAAATTTTATTCGGGATATCAGATAAGTAAAAGAAGTATATTTGGGCCGTTAGCTCAGTTGGTAGAGCAGTGGACTTTTAATCCGTTTGTCGAAGGTTCAAATCCTTCACGGCCCACCAAATTTTAGACCGTTAGCTTAGCTGATTATTTTAATCCTCTATATATAAAAAGAGTCGAAGTAAAACCTTCGATTAATAAGAAAAACAAGTATATTTGGGCCGTTAGCTCAGTTGGTAGAGCAGTGGACTTTTAATCCGTTTGTCGAAGGTTCAAATCCTTCACGGCCCACCAAATTTTAGACCGTTAGCTCAGTTGATTTATGTTTAATCTCCTCTCGCTAATAATTAAGAAAAAGTATGTTCAGACCGTTAGCTCAGTTGATTTATTTTTAATCTCTTCTTGCTAATAATAAGAAAAAGTATATTTGGGCCGTTAGCTCAGTTGGTAGAGCAGTGGACTTTTAATCCGTTTGTCGAAGGTTCAAATCCTTCACGGCCCACCACTTTTTTAGACCACCAGCCCAGAATTTGATTTGGGGTGTCGGTTAAGCTAGTTAAGTAATAAAAATTATATTCAGACCGTTAGCTTAGTTGATTAATTTTAATCTTCTTTAGTTAATAAGAGTCGAAGTACAACCTTCGATTAATAAAAAAGAAGTATATTCAGACCGTTAGCTTAGTTGATTAATGTTAATCTTCGATTAATAAAAAGAAGTATATTTGGGCCGTTAGCTCAGTTGGTAGAGCAGTGGACTTTTAATCCGTTTGTCGAAGGTTCAAATCCT
>JBLHWW010000099.1:0-13473 GCA_047629075.1 Psychromonas sp.
ATGGCACTTTTTCTCTTTTCACTGGATCGGTATTTATTAATGGCACAATCACGATTTGAAATTTCGCTATCCACCCGCTTAATAACTCGGTTGTATTGACTTGCTATTTGTCCTACTTCGGTAAAAGATTCAACTTTTACCGGTTGTGAAAATCCGCCGCCTAATTCCTGTTTATTCATTGCACCGAGCAGGTCGATTAATTCTGTTGACGCCCGATGTTCAGAGACATTCATACCCAGCCCTTCATCCTCAGCACTGACTCTGAGTGGAAAAAAGCGGTTAACCTGAGATAAGAGTAGAAAACTGAGCCCGAAACTGTATGCAGAAATAGCAATAATCCCGATAAGTTGCACCAATAGCTGCTCACTTCGGGTCAGATCCGTCCCGAGCACACTCAAATCTGCAAACAGTGCGACGGCTAATGTACCCCAAATACCGGCAAACAGATGCACAGGTACAACGCCCAGAACATCATCTACTTTGAGTTTAGCAATCCATAACCTGCCAACATATAGAATGACACCTGCAATCATACCAATCAACATAGCCGCTTTAGGTGTCACCGCGTGACACCCAGCAGTAATTGCAACTAGCCCCGCGATAACCCCGTTCAGAATAGTGCCAACATCGACATAACGTTTGTGCCAATAGTGGCATAAAGATGCAACAAAACCGCCTCCTATGGCTGCTAAACAGGTATTAAGCAGGATCAAAGGCACCTGATCATTCATCACCAGAGTACTGCCACCATTAAATCCGAACCAGCCTAGCCAGATTAAAAGTGTACCAAGCACCGACATAGGTAAATTACTGCCGCTCGGTAAGGCTTGCTGTGAATCAAAACGTCCAATTCTTGGCCCAATCACTATGATCGCCGCCAGCGCAACCCAACCGCCAACCGAATGGACAACGGTTGATCCCGCAAAATCGATAAAACCTAATTGCTCTAACCATCCTTGATTAACAGCTTGATAGTTAGACGCCCAGGCCCAATGCCCCGCCACCGGATAGATAAATGCGCTCAGTATCGCTGCAATAGACAGGTAGCCCATAAAGGACATACGCTCTGCAACCGCACCCGATACCAGGGTGGCAGCCATGCCGCAAAACATCATTTGAAATAAAAAGAAGCTGATTTGATAGGCTGATTGCTGTTCACCAACAAAAAAAATGTTAGTACCCAGTATTCCCCCCAGAGAATCACCGAACATCAAAGCAAAGCCAAATACCCAATAGATGAGCGCTGCGATAATAAAATCAGAGATGTTTTTTGCCGCTACGTTGATGCTGTTTTTACTGCGGATTTGGCCACTTTCGAGACATAAAAATCCGGCCTGCATAAAAAATACTAAAATGGATGCAATAAGAAGCCATGAGTAGTCCATTATTTTTCCTTGGGATCAGTCATCCTGAATGATATTTATCAGAGGGTTGTATGTGTTTGCTATCATACCTATGCGCATTAATAGCTACCTAATAATAAGTGAATTAATATTCAGATCAAGCGGAACTTTAGCACTAAGAAGGCCGGAGAAAAAAGGCTGGAAGGTAAAAGGCGAATGAAAAGCTCGAAAGCTCGAAAGCTGGAAAGCTCGAAAGCTCGAAAGCTGGAAAGCTCGAAAGCTCGAAAGCTGGAAAGCTGAAAGCTGAAAGCTGAAAGCTGAAAACTGGAAAGCTGAAAGCTGGAAAGCTGAAAGCTGGAAAGCTGGAAAGCTGGAAAGCTGGAAAGCTGAAAGCTGGAAAGCTCGACGCTCAAAGCTTGAAGCTCGAAACTCAAAGCTCAAAGCTAGAAACTCGAAGCTCAAAGCTCAAAGCTAGAAACTCGAAGCTCGAAACTCAAAGCTCAAAGCCCAAAGCTTGAAGGCTTGAAGGCTTGAAGCTGGCCACCGTAAAGGCTAATATTTCAAACCGATAACTGCTCTAACGCGGTCTAGGGTTTCTATCAGGTTTTGGCTAAAATTAAAGGTCATGATATCACTTTCGGTTTTTTGTTGACGTAACAGTGCATTAAAATGAGTAATTTCATAATTGTAACCCTTTGTTTTACAGTCAAAATTTATATCTTCTTCGATTTTATCTTTAATTAGGGTGACCGTTGACGGGCTATGAAAATCACCATTAATTTTAATAGTACCCTGCTCGCAATAGAACACCGCTTCACCGGGGGTAGATTCCAATAATGTCGATTTTAATAATGCTGTCGAGCCATTGTTATAGTTAAATGTCATGCAGCAGGAAGAATCGGCACCGTTATCAAAATAGGTTGCATCTGCCGTGATCCTGTCCGGCACGCCAAGGGTCGACAGTGCCGCAAATATCGGGTAGATACCTATATCTAAAAGACTGCCCCCGCCCAGTGATTTGTTAAACAGCCTGGATTGACCATCAAATTCTTTTATAAAACCAAAATCAGCTTCTATTTTAAGGAGTTTGCCATAGGTTCTGTTACTTAATGCGCTTAATACAAACTGATAATGGGGCAGAAAATAGGTCCACAGCGCTTCCATCAACAACACCTTGTTTTTTTGTGCCGCGGCAATCATACAGCTCACTTGTTCAGCATTAATAGCCAAAGGTTTTTCGCATAACACCGCGATCCCCTGATCTAAACATAAAAGTGCATTTTTTTTATGCTCTGAATGGGGGGTTGCTATATACACGGCATCAATATTTGCGTCATTGACTAAGGCTTCGTAGCTGGCATAGGCTTTAGTTGCCTGATATTTTTGCGCAAAGGCCTGCGCTTTTTGCTCTGTTCTTGAGGCGACAGCATATAACTCTGCGCCCTCAACCATTAATAAATCGCTCGCGAATGTGTCGGCTATATTGCCTAAGCCGATAATTCCCCAGCGAATATTCCTATTTTTCAGTGCATTCATTTATTACTACCTAAAATTTACCAGCCTAAAGGCGCTGATTTAACCTGAGTTTTATAATACTCTTTAAGTTTTTGTTGTAGTTCCGGGGAGGTTGTTTTTTGAGAGGCGGCGATATTATCAGCCAACTGCTGCTCATTTTTTATTCCAGGAATCACCGTCGAAACTTCAGATTGTGCAAGAATGAATGACAGCGCAGCCTCGTGAAGCGTCATCTCAGTGCCTATTATGTTAAGCAGTTCCTGCTGCAGCGTAAAACGGCGCTCAATGTCCTGCGTAGACCAGCGCGAGCGTATATCATTAAAACGACTCTTATCGTTAAATTTACCCGTTAACCAGCCCGAGTCAAGCGGCACTTTTACGACGATGCCATAGTCTTTTTCTGCCGCTTCTTTAAACGCATCACCCGTGTCTTGAAAGTTGATATTATAGAGCGGCATAACGATATTACTGTCTGTTGTTGCCACCAGTTTATGGATACTTTGATAATCATCCAACGAGGCACCAAAACCCAGTATTTTACCTTCCTGTACTAATTCCTGAAAAACCTTATAAACAGGATGTTCACCATCACAGAATTCAATGGCCGGACTGTGCAGCAGCACTGAATCGATATAATCGGTTTTTAAGGCAGTAAGGGTTTTTTCAACGGTTTTTTTCAGGGTTTTATGATCAAAATTTTGACCCTCAGGGTTGTGCCCGAATTTAGTGTTCACCACAACAGCAGCACGTTTACCAACCAGAGCTTTACCTAAGTATTCGCTCGAAGCGCCCAGACCATAGTTAGGTGCAGTATCAAAAAAGTTAATACCCTGATCGATAGCAGCATGAACAAGACGAATCGGATCCTGATTTAAATCTCCCCATTCATTTTTATTGGCATTGCCTAACTGCCATGCGCCAAACCCTAACCGTGAGACACTTTTTCCGGTTTTTCCATATTTTCTTTGTTTCATATATTGCCCACTTAGTTACTTTATGCCGTCAATCTATCTCAGGACGATTAAACATCTTGAATAATTTACCTTAATTGCCTGTTTAACAGGATTTGTAAACACAAACGGTGCGTTTAGCTAGCGTCTAAATATCACCACGAACGTGCTCTCTGACCTGCGAGTAATAGAAGTCAGATAATGTGTCGTGTAAGGATGCTGATAAAGATGCCATGCTGGCAACGCTGGCATTCAACTCAACTTGCTGCGCGCTGCTTGCGCCGCTAATCACGCTGGTGACTTGCGGCTGATCCACCAGCCAACGTAATGCCAGTTGCGCTAATGGAATATTAGCGGGCAGTAAAGTTTTAAGCTTATTGACCAGTTCAATGGCTTTAGCATAAGGTAAACCAGAGAAGGTTTCGCCTACATTAAAAAATGCACCGTCTTTATTGAAGTTACGGTGATCGTTTTTACTAAATTCAGTGTTTAAATCAAATTTACCACTTAACAAACCACTGGCCAGTGGTAAGCGCGCAATAATCCCCACATCAGCCGCTGCCGCCTGTGGTAATAGTTTTTCAACGGCATCCTGACGGAACAAGTTAAAGATTATCTGTAATGAGGTTAAACCCGGCTTATCCAGACAGATTAACCCTTCTTTAATATTTTCAACACTCGCGCCGTAATGCTTAATTAACCCCTGCGAGCGAAAATCTTCCAGCGCTTGCCATACGGCATCACCTTGTAACACGGCGGGGGGAATGCAATGCAGCTGTACTAAATCGACACAATTGACCTGTAAACGCTGTAATGATCCTTCAATACTGCGCTGCATATTTTCAGCGCTGTATTGATCCGGGTAAAGAGACGCATCACGACCAAGCTTAGTGACAATAGTGCGTGATTGTGGATCTGTCTGTTGCCACTCACCTATTTTATTTTCGCTTGTTCCACCGCCATAAACATCGGCAGTATCCCAAAATGTGATCCCTTCACTGTCAGCCGCGCTTAAAATTTGCTCGCTATTCTCAACACCGGCAGGACCAAAATCCCCCCCTAACTGCCAACAGCCTAAGCCAATGACCGATGCAGACAGTCCACTTTTACCTAATTTACGTTGCTCCATTATTACCACCTATTATTTATTGACGACCAAGAAATGAATTTAAAAAATCACCCTAATCTAATCGCATCCTATGCTAAGCACCATTGTAATAAATCACACAGTGTTTATCATCACCGATACAATCAACTCACTGTTCAACCTGACTTAACAATCAAAAATTAAAATAGAAGATAATTTATGTTAAAACCTGAGATATTGGCATTTTTAGCGGTCGTCAAAACGGGCAGTTTTACCCGTGCTGCAGAGCAGATAAAAACATCAAAATCCCGCGTATCACAACAAGTATCAAGCTTAGAGAAAACCCTTGGAATCACTCTGTTACACAGATCAACCCGTAAAATACGGCTAACAGATGCGGGTGACGCCTATTACAGCGAATGCTCCCGCGCCGCGGCTATTTTAGAACAAGCTCGAAAAAACCTGAATGAGCGCCAGGATCACGTAGCCGGACTGATTCGACTCAACTCGGTCGGCGGTTTATTTTCAGAAAAGATGCTCACGCCTGCTCTTCTTGCTTTTATGAAACAATATCCGCAAGTCGAAATACAACTCGATTTCAGCAGCGCACAAGTAAATGTTATTGCTGAAAGCGTTGACTTAGTGGTGCGCATGGGACAATTAAATAACTCCTCGCTTATTGCACGTAAATTAATGGAAATAAAAACCGATGTTGTCGCCAGCCCTGCGTTTATCCAACAACAGGGGAAACCCAATCATCCGCAACAATTAGCCCAGTTCAATTGTTTATGTGGCAGCATACGAAAATGGCACTTCCAGCATAAAGGTTCAGACAAAGCACAGGATGTCACCGTGGCCGGCTCACTTACCTCTGCCAACGGTCATATATTATGCATGGCAGCCCTTGAAGGAGTAGGGATAGTGCGCTTAAACGAACTTTACACTCACCAATATATGCAAACTGGCCAATTAATACCCGTCTTTGAACAATGGCATATTCCAGCGATCCCGGTCTCACTCATTTACCCTAAGGTGCGTTATAAAACCAAACGCATCCAAGTACTTGTCGATTTTCTGATCGATTGGTTTGAGAATAAATAAGCGCAATAGCAGCGGGTATTATTCAATACAGTCCAAACATGCCCCTGAGTTCTTTTTCTATTTTTTGGAGATTCAAAACTAAAACTGGAAGGTAAAAGGCTGGAAAGCTCGCCACTCGAAGCTCGAAGCCCACCACTCCGCGCTCGAAGCCTCCTTCAATATCTAAAAAGCCACTGTTTTCTTGATCTAGGTCTGTTGTATGGTGCCGAATAGTGTTTATTCTGGCCATAGTTAAATGAAAAATAAATATAGTGCAGGATATCCATTTATTGAAACAACAAAAAAAATAAATTCCTCAATAAAACACCTTAAATATCAAGGTAAAAACAGATACCCGTTAGCCCTAAAATTATTTATTCAGTCACTATTGACACTAAAATAGATTTTCCTATCAACATTAGCGGAATAGATATCTATAAGTGTCCACACAATTTTGCAGGAGATAACATGACAAGAGCAGGAAATGGCATTCAAGCCGTTGATTTAGCGGTTGAACCATTTGGTTGGTTATTATTAGCAATATTTATCGTAGGCTATTACTTTATTGCCGCAGAAGAAAAATACCATATAAACAAAGCTAAGCCGGCATTGTTTACCGGTACATTTATGTTTATGTTGCTCGGCGGTTATTACGCTGTTAATGGGCTCGATTTTTCAGCATTCGATACAGAAATAGCACACCTGATACTGGAAATTGCAGAGATTTTCTTCTTCTTATTTGTCGCAATGACCTTTATTGAAGCACTCATTGAAAGAAATGTTTTTGATGCTTTAAAGGAAAAGCTACTCAAAGCTGGATATAACTATAAAAAGCTCTTCTGGGTAACCGGATTTTTAGCCTTTTTTATCTCTCCCGTTGCAGATAACCTAACCACGGCGCTTATTCTTTCAACCGTCCTTGTTACAATAGAAAAAGACAACAAGGCTTTCTTAATTCCTTCCGCCATCAATATAGTTGTGGCCGCGAATGCGGGGGGGGCTTGGTCTCCCTTTGGGGATATTACAACCCTCATGGCATGGTCTGCGGGTAAGGGTGGATTTATTGATTTCTTATTTTTATTTCCTTCTGCTGTCACTGGTTGGGGTGTTACCGCTTTTCTACTTTCTCGTTTTGTGCCCGAAGGATCTCCTCGAAAAATTGAAGCGGCAGAGCCCGTACGTATTCATAAGGGCGGTAAAGTCATCATCGGCTTAGGTATATTTACCATTGCTTCAGCCGTTTTAGGAAAGCAACTTATGCACTTACCACCTATGTGGGGAATGTTATTTGGTCTTTCGCTTTTACAACTTTATGCATACACACTTAAAAAATATCATGACAACGATATTCAGATTTATAAATCTGTTTCAAAAGTTGAAAATGACACACTGCTGTTTTTCTTCGGTATATTAGCTGCCGTAGGGGCACTTCACTTTGCGGGTTTCTTAAGTCATGCCGTTAAGTTATATAGCATGTTTGATCCAATGTACGTCAATATGGGTGTCGGTTTCTTGTCGGCGATTGTTGATAATGTGCCGGTTATGTCTGCCGTTTTAAAAGCTTCTCCAAATATTCCTTTAGCGCAATGGATGCTGGTTACTTTAACTGCCGGTGTTGGTGGTAGCATGATCTCTTTTGGCTCTGCTGCAGGTGTTGGTGTGATGGGCAAACTGAAAGGTGTATATACTTTTGGTGCGCACTTAAAATACTCATGGACGATAATTATTGGTTATTTTGTATCTGTTGCTGTTTGGTATACTCAATATGAAGTTTTAGGATTTTATATTAAACCTACCGTTCAAGCCGTTGCCGGTCACTGATTTAAAAAAGGCTGGAAAGTGAAAGGCTAGAAAGCGAAAAGACTATAAAGCGAAAGGCTTGAAGGCTTGAAGGCAAACCCGCCGCCCCACTCCGTCATTCCCGAGTTGTCTTATCGGGAATCTCGACGCTCGAAGCTCGAAGCTGGAAAGCGAAAAGGCTTGAAGGCTTGAAGGCTCGCTGCCCGACACTGGAAACTCGAAGCACAACGCCCGAAGCTCGATACTCGCAGCTCATTACTCGACGCTCAAAACTCGAAGGCAACCCCGCCCCCCCACTCCGTCATTCCCGAGTTGTCTTATCGGGAATCTCGACGCTCGAAGCTGGAAAGTGAAAGGCTTGAAGGCTTGAAGGCTCGCTGCCCGAAACTCGAAGCTCAACGCCCGAAGCTCATTACTCAAAACTCGAAATACTTAGCTTCTTGGTTGCATAGTTGCTACATTCCTTTGCTATATTGAATTCTTAAGGCATATCAATGATCTCTTGGTTACTACTTCCTTTTAATAAACTTTTGACAGTGCAGCTTTATGAACTGCTCAAGTTAAGAGTGGACGTTTTTGTCGTTGAACAGAACTGCCCGTACCCTGAACTGGACGATAAAGACAACCTTGATGGAGTGCATCATCTGCTCGGAGTCCGTAACGGTGAAATTATTGCCTGTGCTCGATTGCTCCCTGCGGGCACAACTTATGAGAATGTCAGCATAGGTCGAGTCGCGACTAAAGACACCGCGCGCGGCAATGGCCTCGGTCATCAATTACTTAGCAACGCATTAAAGCAATGTGAAAACCTCTGGCCGGGACAAACTATTGATATCGGTGCACAGCAACACTTAGTGCTTTTTTATCAAGGTCACGGCTTTAAACCGACCTCAGCAATGTATTTAGAAGATGGTATTCCGCATATTGATATGCGTTTAACTAAATAATTGCAACTTAAAAAAATGAAGGCTCGATGCTCGAAACTAGAAGGCTTGAAGGTTTGAAGGTTTGAAGGTTTGAGGGCTTGAGGGCTTGAGGGCTTGAGGGCTTGAAGATCGAAACTCAAAGCCCACAGCTCGATGGCTCAAAGCGCGAAACTCGATGCACGCAGCTCCAAACTCGAAGCTCAACACTCGATACTCGATGCACGAAGCCCGAAGCTCAACACTCGCAGCTCGAAACTGGCTTATTATCACAGCTAATTTTAAAGGAAATAACAATGAGTAATATATCCATACGCCCCGCAATCATTAATGATTGCCAAACAATTTTGCATTTCATCACCGAACTGGCTATTTACGAAAATGCTGAACATGAAGTATTAGCCACGGAGCAAAGCCTTAAACAGAGTCTTTTTTCTGAAAAAACTCATGTCAACGCACTGATTTGTGAACACCAAGGGGTTGCGATCGGCATAGCCATCTACTTTTATAACTATTCGACTTGGCTTGCCAAGCCAGGCCTTTACTTAGAAGATCTCTACATATCTCAGGAGTTTCGTGGGCAAGGGGCAGGTAAAAAGTTATTACAGCATTTAGCCAAAACCGCCATTGATAATCATTGTGGCCGTTTTGAATGGAGTTGTTTGGATTGGAACAAACCTTCCCGTGACTTTTATGAAGCGGTTGGCGCGGTAGCCCAATCGGAATGGGTTGGTTACCGCTTAAGCGGACAAGCTCTTTCAAATTTTGCTAAGCAGTCATAAGTCGCGTTATCCCCAACTCACCTTTAACAACAGAGGGCTTGCTTTAGAGCAAAAGGCGAGAAGGAAAAAAGCGGCTGAAAGTCTGAAAGGTTTGAAGGATAGACATTCGACGTTTGAAGGCTCGCAACTCAAAGACTCAAAGCTGGAACGCAAAAAGAAAAATTTTTCCCCATGTCACTCAAGATTAGAAATCTGCTAATTCTTCTTAAAGAAGGACTGTTGCATAGCTCAGAGATAGTGTTTATTCTTCTTATACTCAATGAAAACTAAGGCTAAAAAATGAAAGATATGATCGTTAAAGACTTTATGAACGTTAATTTTGCGAAAATTAGTGACGATATGCCGGTCATTACGGCATCCATCGAGCTCATTAAAAAAGAAGCTCTGGGTGGTCCCGTTGTCGACAATCAAAATAAACTGCTGGGCTGGATTTCAGAACAAGAGTGTTTACAAGTGACAATCCAATTTGCCTATCACAACGAACGAATAGCCCTTGTTAAAGATATTATGCGTAAAGACGTACTGAGTATCAAAGCCAATCAGTCCATTTTATCTCTTGCAGAAAAGATGATAGGTACACAACCTAAAAACTACCCCGTTATCGACGACGACAATAAAGTAATTGGCGTGATCACACGTCGCCGAGTTTTAAAGGCCCTACTAGACACTCTTTTCTAATAAAAACGGCAGGACATACATTTACTAAAACAATAGGTAGAAAGCAGATTTTATGATGAAAAGTTATGGGTGCAACCTTCTCCTGTGGATTTCTAGCCTTGCAACACTAAACAGTGATAAGTCTCGTTATCCCCAACTTACCTTTAATATCGTTCCATGATTTCATTTGCTAAAGTTAGTGTGCGGATTAGAAAAATGGTTGGATATTTCGGTAGCCGCACTGGTTTGGTAAAAAGGCTGGAAGGCTAAAGGCTGTAACGCTGTAGCGCTGGAAGGAAAAACCGCCTCCGCCCGATCATTTCCTAGTGTTTTATCGGGAAGTAAATTGAAGTAAAAAGTAAAAAATTGGCCCTGTGCCCTTCTTGATCTAAGAGGTAAAATGCAAGACTTAGCCCTATTTACCGCTTTAGACCTGAGCCCTCTGTTACTTTGAACTAGTATTTTTTGAGGTGTTTTTCAGGGGGTTTTGTTGGCTGTTAGCTTCACGTTTTACTAACAAAAAAGTTAAATATATTTTTGTTGGCAAAGAAAAAATAAAACCGAATGCAATACAACTGGCACTAATGATAATTCCATTTGCTCCCAAAGAATCAATAAATTCACTGTAGTTGTGAAGATATAGACCCGTTAGCAACAAGACTAAGCCAATAGAAATAGATAATTTTAATAAAAATATTTGTTTCTTTTCTGACATAAGCGTTTATTAGCCTTTTGATCGTTATACCTTGCACATATACCCGTTAAGTAATATTTTGGATTTGGCTACCGACAAAAATAATGTAACACAACGGCTAGAAAATTCAGAGACTGCCGGCATTAAAGCGCCTAAAAGATAACAAAACTCAGGGCCGCCAACTGTTTTTCTAAAAGCTTTTTTACGATTTATGCAAAAGGAAAGACGCGACCCCATGCATACGAAAAGGCTGGAAGGCGAAAGACAAAAGGCTTTAAGGCTCGAAGCCCGAAACTCGATGCTCAATGATGGTTAAGAACCCTCAAAAATCCACCAGCCGTTACACAACTTGAGATTCATAATCAAAAAGGAAAGTTTATGGCTATCCAGCCTTTTTCTTTAGTTATCTACTAACCAAGTCATCAATGTTTGCAATGAGAGGTTGTTTGAAATCTTTGGATATACCAAATAATACCCCTTGCCTGATTTTACCTGCAATGAATGAGGCATATTAAGACGTCCTGATGCCATATCTAACGACGCTAAAGTCACATCGCCGATACTGATACCAAAACCTTGTCTTGCAGCACTGACGGCAAGGTCTAAAGTAGCAAAATGCTGATTACGATTTGAACTTAATGATCCGCTATTTGCATTAGTTAACCATAAAGCCCAATCACTCTGTTGTGGTGTTGAATGCAACCATGGCAGATTTTTCATTTCAGCAATGCTGAGTTGTGTTTTCCCCTCGGGTAACAAAGAAGGTGCGCAAAGCGGTGTTAAATACTCTTCAAATAATATCTGGCTTATTAAGGTTTTGTCTTTTACTTGTGTGAAATAACAAATAGCGGCATCAAATGACTCAGAGGAAAAATTAATGTCATGATTAATGGAAGACGTAATTTCTACCGCAATTTCAGGAAATGCCTGCTGAAATTTCATTATTTTTGGCAGTAACCAAGTGGTAATACAACTTGGTATTTTCAGCCTGATGACGGGCTTAATATTTGAAACTTTTTCGACAGCATGTTGAATATTATTAATGACTTGTTTTATTAAAGGTAGAAAATCTTCTCCTTTATCCGTTAACGTCAATCCACGAGCATTGCGATGAAATAATCGTATATTTAGCTTTTCTTCTAGGGATATGATTTGCCGACTGACCGCTCCTTGCGTCACATTTAACACCTGCGCTGCTGAAGTAAACTTTAAATGATCGGCTGTAACAATAAATGCCTGCATCTCTTTTGTAGATGGTAAACGGTTATTCATCATTACCTCGTATTAATTAGAATTGATATAGAGTGAGACTGCTGAGCTATGACTTAATTTCATGGCTAGTATACATATTTTTCGTTTCACCTTTCAATGAAGATTTGTTTAAATCAGAAACAATTAATTATTTGCATATTTATGCCTTTTTACAGGGTAAATATGCACTATTTTATGTGGCTGTATTTTTATTCAAATTGGAAGTTCGTTAATGGAATCGTTAGCATCAAAACTAGTACCAGAAGCTGTAGAGAAACTCATTCCCTATCAGTCCGCACGACGCATTGGCGGAAGCGGACATTTATGGTTAAACGCCAATGAGCTTGAAACTTGTAATCAGTACGGTGATTTATCTAAAGGAAGTAATGACCAATACAATCGCTATCCTGATTTTTCACCTCATGATACTGCACAAGCCTATCTCACCTATTGCGAGCAAAAAACAGGTAACTTGGATTGTGAAATAGTCGCCGTACGGGGTGCTGATGAAGCGATTGATTTGTTGGTTCGTACTTTTTGTAAACCAGGCAATGACCAGATTATTATTTGTCCTCCAACTTATGGTATGTATGAGTTCTGTGCTAATTCATTCTCAGTTAATACATGTAAAATTCCATTATTAGAAAGCTTTCAGCTTGATGTGCAGCGGATCAAAGAACAACTCCCTGACAGCACCCTATTATTTTTATGCTCGCCTAATAATCCGACCGGAAATAGTATTAACGAAATTGATATAATAGATCTGTTAGAAGCCAGTAAAGATTCTACCTTAGTCGTTATTGATGAAGCCTACATCGAATTTTCAAAGCACAATAGTGCATTACATTTAATGAACAAATATCCACATTTAATTGTGATACGAACATTATCAAAAGCTTTTGGTCTCGCTGCTATTCGATGTGGATTTTTGTTAGCCGACTCCAGCGTCATGTCATACGTAAACCGTCTTATTGCGCCCTATCCAATTGCAGATCCAATCGCTGAAATTGCCTTAAAAGCCCTTTCCGAAGCCGGATTGAAAACGATGTTAAAACAAACAATTGACTTGATCGAAGTCCGAGAGTGGTTTGAGTCACAGTTACAACAATTGAGGATAGTTAAGCATATTTATAGCAGTGAAACCAATTTCATATTAATAAGATTTAACTCAAAAGTCAGCCCCTATGATTATCTTGTTACGCAAGGAATTATTGCACGAAATCAAGCCCACGAAGTAATACTGAATGATTGTGTGCGAATCACCATCGGCTCAAAAGAAAGTATGGTCGAAACACTAAATGCTCTTGAAAAATTAAATCAACTTATAGAAGGTTCTTAAAATGAAATCATTACATATAGCAGCACTTGTATTATCGTCAATTCTTATCGCA
>JBLHWW010000100.1:0-13445 GCA_047629075.1 Psychromonas sp.
TATACTGATGACAATTAATCAATTTTTTTAAAGCTTTATAACCTATATTAAGGGCTACACAATATATGGCACTCGCAAGTTTATACTGCCGCGCATTATTAGGGGTAGATGCACCCGAGGTCTTAGTCGAGGTACATTTAGGCACCGGCTTGCCGGCTTTTTCATTGGTTGGTTTACCGGAAACATCGGTCAAAGAAGCCAAAGAAAGAGTACGCAGTGCCATTCTTAATAGTAACTTTAGATTTCCCAGCAAAAGAATCACTGTTAATCTTGGGCCTGCTAATTTACCTAAAGAGGGCGGACGATTTGATTTAGCGATCGCTCTTGGTATTTTGATCGCCTCAGAGCAAATTAGAGGCGATGGCATTGAGCAGTTTGAGTGTTTTGCTGAATTAGCTTTATCCGGAGAACTGCGGCCCATTGATGGTTTAATTCCCTGTGCATTGGCTGCCAAAGAAAACTCCCGCTGTTTAATTATTTGCACGGAAAATCAAAATGAAAGTGCGTTAACGGGTGCAAAAGCTTATGTTGCAGACAATCTTATTGGTGTCTGTGCGTTTTTACAAAAACAGAAAACATTACCCGAAGCACAGGCCGCGGTTAAAATCCAAGCAATAAATCCGCTGGATATGCGCGATGTATTAGGGCAGGAGCAGGCAAAAAGGGTCTTAGAAATAGCAGCTGTTGGCGGGCATAACCTGCTTCTAGTGGGTCCACCTGGAACCGGTAAAAGCATGTTGGCAGAACGTTTTATGACCCTATTACCAAGGTTAACCGAAAAACACGCGCTGCAAACGGCCGCTATCTATTCGGTTTGTGGCAAGCAACGGGATGATTGGTTTGAGCCGCCTTACCGATGCCCTCATCATAGCGCTTCTTCCGTTGCATTGGTTGGGGGAGGGGGGAAACCTAAACCGGGTGAAATATCACTTTCTCATCGTGGTGTTTTATTTCTCGACGAATTAGCGGAATTTCCGCGCGCAGTCTTAGACAGTTTACGTCAACCTCTTGAAAGTCATAAAGTCACTATTTCCCGAGCGGCAAATCAAGTCACTTTTCCTGCACATTTTCAATTAATTGGCGCGATGAATCCAAGTCCCTGCGGACATATTAGCGGTGATTTAAGGCGCAGTACGCCGGATCAGATTTTACGTTATTTAGGGCGCTTATCTGGACCATTTTTAGACCGATTTTCGCTTTCTATTATGGTGCCTTTATTACCCCAAGGCACTTTGGCAGCGTCGCAGGTCGGACATGTGCTTGAAGGAGAGAGCAGTAAGATCATCAAAAATCGCGTGTTAAAAGCAAGAGGTAAGCAGCTGCAGAGGCAGGGAAAACTAAATAATGCTTTATCAACTCAGGAAATAGCCTCCTATTGCCGGTTAAGTCTTGAGGATGCAAAGTTTCTTGAGCTGGCTATTAATCAAATGGGATTATCGATTCGTGCCTGGCATAGCCTGTTAAAAGTCGCACGGAGTATTGCTGATTTGGCTGAAAGCGAAAAGGTAGAGCGTCATCATCTGACGGAATCCCTTGCATATCGTGCTATGGACCGTTTGTTAAAAAATCTGTCATTATAAAAAATGGATAAAAAAAGGAGCGTTTTTAGAATAAAACGCTCCTTTTTAACTAAAGCCGGTCAAGCGATAAGGCTATAAGGCTATAAGGCTATAAAGCTATAAGGCTATAAAGCTATAAGGCTATAAAGCTATAAGGCTATAAAGCTATAAAGCTATAAAGCTATAAAGCTATAAGGCTATAAAGCTATAAAGCTATAAAGCTATAAGGCTATAAGGCTATAAGGCTATAAGGCTATAAAGCTATAAGGCCATAAGCCTATAAAAGTATAAGGCTATAAGACTATAAGGCTTTAATAGTGTCTATCTGTGCGCTTAACTTCTCACAAGTTGTTTGCAACTCGGTTTGCTTTGCACGCTCTTTAACTATTACGGCTTCAGGTGCATTAGCAACAAATTTTTCATTGCTGAGTTTAGCTGATATTTTTGCTAACTCTTTGCCGGCTTTCTCAAGCTGCTTATTCAAACGGGTTAGTTCAGCTTCGGTATCTATTAAACCTGCCATCGGGATTAACAGTTCAAGCTCACCTACTAATGCGGTTGCGCATACCGGCGTTATTTGCCCGTCTTCAAGCACAGTAACGCTTTCAAGTTTGGCAAGTGCAGCTAAGAATGCCTGATTTTCAGTAAAACGGCGTTGATCTATTGCAGATGCATTTTTAATCAGTAAATTAAGCGGCGTTTTCGGGCTGATATCCATTTCACCACGAATATTACGCACCGCAACAATCACTTTTTTAACCCACTCAAGATCCTCAACCGCTTTTTCATCAACCAGGCTTGAATCATATTCAGGGTAAGGTTCGAGCATGATGGTATCACCGCCTTGACCTGTAATACCTTTCACCCGCAGCCAGATTTCTTCAGTCATAAAGGGCAGCATAGGGTGTGCAACACGTAATAAGCTTTCAAGTACAGTAATGAGTGTATGACGCGTACCACGTTGCTGTGCTTCACTGCCTTTAAATAAAATGGGTTTCGTTAGCTCCAAGTACCAACCACAGAACTGATCCCAAGTGAACTCATATAAAATATTAGCGGCAATATCAAAACGGAAAGTATCCAATGCCTGACGGAAGTCTTTGATGGTGGTTTGCAGTTGTCCCTGAATCCAACGATCCGCCAAACTAAATTCCATCTCAGTATTATCCGAGAAGCCACAATCATGCTCCTCGGTGCTCATTAATACATAACGGCTCGCATTCCATAACTTGTTGCAGAAGTTACGGTAACCTTCTAAACGATTCATATCCCAATTGATATCACGACCCGTTGATGCCATTGCGGCGAGGGTGAAACGCAGTGCATCGGTGCCATGGGCTTCTATGCCATTAGCAAATGTTTTACGGGTGTCTTTTTCAATTTTTGCTGCCAATTGTGGCTGCATCATATTGCCGCAACGCTTAGCGACTAGACTTTCTAAATCAATACCATCGATTATATCTAAAGGATCTAATACATTACCCTTTGACTTAGACATCTTATCGCCATGCTCATCACGGATAAGGCCGGTAAAATAAACCTTTTTAAAGGGGACCTGTGGTTTATTATTTTCATCTTTCATAAAATGCATGGTCATCATGATCATGCGCGCAACCCAGAAGAAGATAATATCAAAGCCAGTGACTAATACGTCAGTCGAGTGAAAGGTTTTAAGATCTGAGGTTTTTTCTGGCCAGCCTAAGGTCGAAAATGTCCATAGACCCGATGAGAACCAAGTATCTAATACATCCTCATCTTGAGTTAGAATGAAATCGTCATCCAAATCATGTTTGGCACGCACTTCTACTTCGTCACGGCCAACATAAATTTTGCCGGCTTGATCGTACCAGGCAGGGATACGATGTCCCCACCAAAGTTGACGAGAAACACACCAGTCTTGGACACCATTCATCCATGAGTTATACATATTTTTATATTGTTTTGGTACAAATTCAATATCGCCATTATTAACTGCTTCGTTGGCAACTTCAGCGAGTGGTGCGACGCGTACGTACCATTGGTCAGTTAGCATTGGTTCGATAACCACGCCACCACGATCACCGTAGGGCACGGTTAAGTCATGTGGCTTGATCTCATCTAATAAACCTAAGTCGTCAAGTGAACTGACTATTAACTTGCGCGCTTCTTCACGGGTTAAACCCTGGAATTGGCTCGGGAGATCGCTTGCATAATCATTACTTTTTTCACCGTTGCTGTTAAATATTTCGGCTTCACTGCGAATACAGGCATCAAAAGTTAATACGTTGATCATCGGCAGTTTATTACGCTTACCGACTTCGTAATCGTTAAAGTCATGCGCCGGAGTGATTTTTACACAACCGGTGCCTTTTTCCATATCGGCATGCTGATCAGCAATAACCGGAATGCGACGATTAACAAAGGGTAAAATAATTTCTTTACCAATAAGGTCTTTGTAACGTGGATCTTCAGCGTTTACCGCCACAGCCGTATCACCTAACATGGTTTCAGGGCGAGTTGTTGCGACGACTAAATAGTTTTTACCGTCAGCAGTTTGCACGCCATCGGCAAGCGGGTAGCGGAAGTGCCACATAAAACCTTTAACATCTTTGTTTTCAACTTCTAAGTCTGAAATTGCAGTGTGCAATTTAGGATCCCAGTTAACTAGACGTTTACCGCGGTACATAAGATCATCGTTGTAGAGATCTACAAATACTTTTTTAACCGCTTCAGAAAGCCCATCATCCATAGTAAAACGTTCACGATCCCAATCAACTGAAGTGCCTAATCTGCGCATTTGCTTGGAAATATTGCTACCAGATTCCGCTTTCCAATCCCAGATTTTTTCAATAAAAGTTTCACGACCTAGTTCTTTACGTGTTTGTCCTGTTTCTGCAAATATTTTGCGCTCTACAACCATCTGTGTGGCAATGCCCGCATGATCAGTACCCATCTGCCACAGGGTGTTTTTCCCCTGCATACGCTGGTAACGAACCAGAGTATCCATGATAGTATCCTGAAATGCATGACCCATGTGTAAGCTACCGGTGACATTGGGTGGCGGGATCATAATGCAGTAGCTTTCTTTGCTGGTATCACCATGGGGTTTGAAATAACCTTTTTCTTCCCAATTTTGATAATTTTTTTGTTCAATTGCACTGGGGTTGTATATCTTTTCCATCGGTTAATCTTCTGTTTTGTTGGTTGACTCAGCCGTTGAATTATTCTCAACAGTTTGAGTAGAAAGCGTCAGGCCCATTTTTTTATAGGTACTGTAACGTATTCGTGCTGCAATTTTTTGGGGTTCCAGATATGGAACAAAATCAATTATTTTTTGAAAATTGATTGCAAAATCAGGCGTTTTTTGGCTTAAATTAATTAAAATAGGGCGAGGGTGAACCGGGGATTGCCAGCTTATTTCAACGGGCGTACCAAATTTTGGCCCTTCACCTAACAGGTTGTGCGGCACAAAACTGTCACCATCAAACTGCCATAAATATTCATCGACCGCAAATGCATCTTCTTTTGAATCGGTATAGATGAACACTTTTTTATTTTGCGCATAAAAAAATGCCGCTACTCTGCAAGCATGCGCAAAATGAGCACTTATGGCTACACTGTTTGATTTTTCTTCTGTGGCGAAAACGTAAAAAACAACCTGGCTCATTATATTATTTTCACTTAGCTATTTGCTGCTGTTGTTTCATTTTCACTGCGGTTTATTAAAAACTGCGTTAGTAAGGAAACCGGTCTACCCGTTGAACCCTTATTTGCACCAGATCTCCAGGCTGTTCCTGCAACATCTAAATGTGCCCAGGTATAATTTTTAGTAAAGCGCGAAAGGAAACAAGCCGCAGTAATCGTCCCTGCTGGGCGACCACCGATATTGGCCATATCAGCAAATGGACTTTCCAGCTGTTTCTGAAATTCATCATCCATCGGCAGTTGCCATGCCTTATCACTAGATTGATTTGACGCGCTTAACAACTCATGTGCCAGCCCTTTGTGCGGTGTCATTAAGCCGCTAATATGATGGCCTAATGCCATAATACAAGCGCCTGTTAAGGTAGCTATATCAACAACACAATCCGGTTCAAAACGTTCCACGTAGGTTAATACATCACACAACACTAAACGTCCTTCAGCATCGGTATTTAAGACTTCAACGGTTTGCCCCGACATAGTGGTCAAAATATCACCTGGACGGTAGGCATTACCCGCCGGCATATTTTCAGCGCCCGCTAATATACCAATGACATTGATCGGTAGGTTAAGTTTGGCAAGTGCTTTCATTGCACCAAAAACACTGGCCGCGCCACCCATATCGTATTTCATCTCATCCATGCCTGCGCCTGGTTTTAAGGAAATACCACCCGAGTCAAAGGTCAGCCCTTTGCCAACTAGTACGATAGGTTTTTGATCTGCATTACCGCCATTGTATTTTATTAATGACATATAGGCAGGATTAGCTGAACCTTTAGCAACGGCCAAATAACTGTCCATTTTAAGTTCTGCCATTTGCTCACTATCAACAATTTCTGTGGTGATTTTTTCAAATCGTTGACCCAGTGCGATTGCTTGTTCGCTTAAATATAATGGGGTACAGATATTGGGTGGCATATTTGCTAAATCTTTACAGGCTTTAGCGCCCGAAGAGACGGCTAAAGCATGTTGCAGACCAAGTTCGGCACGTGCTAACTCTTTACGGCTAGTCACATTAAAGGTTAATTTACGCAGAGGACGGCGGGTATTTTCTTTGTTGGTTTTAAATTGATCGAAGTTATATAAACAATCCTGAGTTGCTTCGGTCGCTTGGCGCACTGCCCAGTAGGTGTCACGCCCTTTGATATGCAATTCAGAAAGAAAACAGATAGCTTCTAACGCACCAGTATCATTAAGTGTCGTAATGGTTTTTGCTATAATTTGCTTGTACTGGGTTTCGGTTAGTTCACGTTCTTTACCGCAACCCACTAATAATACGCGTTCACTTAATACATTGGGCACATTATGTAAGAATAATACCTGCCCTATCTTTCCTTCAATATCACCACGGCGTAATAAGGTACTTAAATAACCTTCGCTAATCTCATCAAGCTGTTCGCCTGCGCGTGACAAACGGCGCGGCTCAAATACGCCTACAACTATACAGGCACTACGTTGTTTTTCCGGGCTACCGCTTTTTACTGAAAATTCCATATATATCCTTGGCTCTTGGCTATGTATAATGCGATTAACTGTGCAATTCTTTAGAAAATACAGTTATTATAGAAGTAAGTGGGACTTGGTAACGCTTCTCAACGCATAAAAATTTGATTTTACCGTATTTACTTGCTTAATTCATTATTTTATAGCAAAGGCCCTTGAAAGTTCGTCTTTTTCAAGGGCCTTTGCTGTCCGTCTAACCCCCTTGAAAAAGTGATTTTAGCCCGTTAGCGGTTTGGCTATCTCTTTATCAAGATCATATTTACACTGGAGAACCGGGTGATACTTCTTCGTTATTTGATGCTCGAAACATTTAAAAGCCAGATCGGTATTCTGTTTGTTTTAGTGCTTATTTTTGTTAGTCAAAAATTTATAACCATTCTTGCTCAAGCTATTAATGGTGTTATCCCTGCAGATTTGGTTATGACCCTGTTGTATTTGAATTTACCACAGCTGGGTACGCTAATGTTGCCTATCAGTTTTTATCTTGCGGTACTTTTTGCCCATGGCAGGTTACACGGTGAAAGTGAAATGATTGCCATGAGCTCCTGTGGATATAGTCCCAATAATGTCTTGAAAGCGACCCTCTTATTATCGTTTTTCACCTTTGCTTTTGCAGCATATAACAGTTTGTATCTCGCACCGCTTACTGAAGATAAAATGATTAGCGTTATCGAAGAAGCACAAGCAAATACTAGTTCGGCGACACTGCTTGAGGGGCGTTTTCATAAAACCTCGAGTAATGGTAGCGTGGTCTACATTGAAAAATCAGCTAATAAAAAATTAGAAAAAATCTTTGCGGCGCACTGGCCGAAAGATAGGCAACAAGCTCCGTCAGTGTTGACCGCCGCAGAGGGCTATCTTGAGGCCAAAAAAGATGGCACCTGGCTAACCTTAAACGATGGTCGGCGTTATGCTGGCATTGTTGGTCAACATGAGTTTGATCATAGTGAATTCAAAACATATCAGGTACATATCGCGAATAGAGAGGTACAAAAGCAGGCGCGGGGCGTTCAGGCCTTACCGACAGCTGCACTTTTTTCTGTGGAAAATCCTAAGTATCAGGCAGAGCTGCAGTGGCGAATAGCTATTCCAGTATCAATATTACTGATGACTTTTATGGCTGTTCCATTAGCAAAAGTTAACCCGAGACAGGGGCGTTATTCAAAGCTGTTACCTGCATTAGCGTTATATTTAACCTTTTTCTTGCTGCTGAGTACGGCTAAGAGTTTAATTGAAGAGGGGGCTCTACCTGCCTTCAGTATCTGGATTGTACAACTCAGCTTTTTACTGTTGGGTATTATGTTGCACCTGCAAAGTTTAGGAAAATTTAACAAAGTGGCTTTGCGTAGGTGATGGTTAAGGTATTTAAAACGGAATTACTATTATGGGAATTTTAGATCGTTACATAGGCAAAACAATTTTTGCCGCCACTTTTTTGAGTCTGTTTGTGTTGATAGGTTTGAGCAGTATCATTAAATTTGTTGAGCAGATGGGAGGAATTGGAACAGGTTCCTACGATGTCTGGCATGCGGCCTATTTTGTTATTCTCAAAATCCCTGCAGAATTAGCTGTTTTTTTCCCAATGGCAGCCTTAATCGGTGCTTTGATTGGTTTAGGAAGTTTGGCGGGCAGCAGTGAACTGGTTGTTATGCAGGCCGCCGGGATATCAAAATTACGGATTGCAGGTGCCGTATTAAAAACAGCTATTCCAATGGTTATCGCGGTGATGGTATTGAGCGAATTTGTTACCCCCGAAGCAGACAAAGAAGCTTATTCTATGCGTTATATGGCTAAAAGAGGCGAAGTACAGGTCAGTAATCAATATGGGGTTTGGGTGAAGGATGCGGATTCATTCGTCAGTATTGAACGGATGAACAGCAATAATGAACTCTTTCATGTGCAATTGTACTTTTTTGATGAGAATTTAAAACTTGAACATGCAATTCTGGCGCGTAAAGCAGCCTTTAAAGAAGGCAATTGGCTCTTTGAAGATGTTAGCCAAACCAATTTTTTGGCAGACATAACAGAGGTTAAGCACATTAATAATTATATTTGGGAGACTAAGCTGACCCCAAAAAAATTGGAAGTTATTCTGGGTGAACCGGATAAAATGTCGATGCGTGATATTTATAACTACATCGTCTACCTTGAAAATAATGAGCAGGATGCAAAGCGTTTCTGGCTGATCTTTTGGCGTAAAGCTGTCCTGCCTTTTACCATCGTGGTGATGATGTTACTGTCGGTTTCTTTTATATTTGGTGGCTTACGTACCGTCACAATGGGCACGCGTTTAATTTTTGGTATCGCTGCGGGTTTTACTTTCTATGTTTCAGGTGAGTTATTTGGTCCTTTCAGTTTAGTCTTTAACTTTCCCCCTATACTGGGCGCATTATTACCCAGTTTTTTGGTGTTATCTCTGGCGCTCTACCTGCTTAAGCGGCAAAGTTGACACCAAAAATAACAAACAAAAAAATGCCACGTTTTATGATCAATAAAGCGTGGCATTTTTATATAAATAGTCTAAAAGAGCGCTGAATAACTGAGCTCTGGTGGATTTTTATTTTTTATCCTGATCCATAAATGCCATGCCCTTAAAACCTTTCCAATCGCTTAACTCTTTTGTTAATACGACCATTTCGCATTCTGCCCACTGGTCTTGAAATGCACTTTTATCCCCAAAAAAGACCAAAAAATTGCCTAAACCAAAGGCTGACGTAGCCATGCGAATTAAGGATTGGGTAAACGAGATATTACTACCATCGCTGTTTTGAACACGTAATCGCCACGCCTTCATACCTATAGTTTGACCGCCTCGGGTCCAGAAATAACCGTAAAATCCAATGATAATGATTGCCAGATATAATGCAAATACTTGGCTTGAAGCGAGAAAATCTGCAACATCTCGATAAGCCTCAATATTTATCAGGCCGATGTTACTGGCGATAATCACGACTATAATCGCAAGGATTCCAGCTAACATTAGCAAAGCTGAAATAGCAAAAAGGTCGTAGAGATAGGCGCCTACTCGTTTCAAAAAATTCGCGCGCGGACAACTCTGATACTGTTGCTGCAGGCTTTTTGTTTGTACATTTGTGTGCTTATATTTGGTCATACTGATTCCTTAAGTTTACCTGCCTGCAGTGTAGCAAAAGCAAAATCACTTGGCATTTTTTTAAAAGTGATGCGGCTAAAAAAAGTTGTAAAATAGAAGAGAAAAGGAGGGATTTAGCCCCTAATTAAAAAAGATGATGCTTTTTCAATCAGTCAGTTAGAAAACACTTGTCAGCAGAGTATCACTAGGTATAATCGCTCCGTCTTAACAACACTCTGCTTTTAAATTAAAGATTATGCCCGAGTGGCGAAATTGGTAGACGCGACGGATTCAAAATCCGTTTTCGAAAGAAGTGCCGGTTCAAGTCCGGCCTCGGGCACCATACTTTAACTCCTTGCTTATGCAGGGATTTTTTGTTTATACCGATCAGTAAATTACCCCTTGAATAACTAGCTTCTGTTCATGCCCAGACTTTCACATGAAGATTCTGTGCGCAATGAGATACCAAGCTTTCCAACAACCGACAAATTAATCCAACTTAGCTTTTAGTCTCGGCAATCGCAACTGGTGGTATTCCTCTTATCCATTTACGGTCTTTTTGTGGCGTTATTTATGCTTATTTTAGATGTGAATATGGGATCTTCGTAAATTGATAAATGCTGTAACCTTCATTGTATAACGCGCTACCGCAGTTTTAGCAGCTTGAATAATTGAAAGTATTATTCTGAAGCGGCGTCGCTATATTTAAAATCAACCCTCTAAAAATGGTGGAATCGTGTTACAAAATCTATTTTCAGGGCTTTTGGGCAGAAAATTTCTCAACTTTTTATTCGTTAATATCAATTTACTCAGCCGACCTTTACTCATTGCCAAACCCTTTGCGCTGCATAATATTTTCTTTGATGTAATGACTTAAAAGAATAAAAGGTATGGATGTCCTGCCTTTTTCTCCCTGAGTCAATATTTAGGACATTAAAATATCGGCCAGAACACCCTGAAAAAGCGTTTTCTGATCTTGATGATGCCCGGAAATGGGTGCTCGGATTTAGTCAGTGGTATAACGATGAGCACCGCCACAGTGGTATTAAATTCGTGACGCCATCGAATCGTCATCAGGGGTTTGATAATGCTATTTTATTAAATCGAGTGGACGTTTATAACAGAGCAAAGGCACAAAATCCAAGTCGTTGGTCGGTTAACATTAAGAATTGGTAGCCAATTAAAGAGGTTCATCTTAACCCCGAGAAATCAAAGGTTGAAATAAAAGAGAATCAGGTTGCATAAATTTAAACATCAGGCGACAACTCCCTTGAAAAACACCAGAAAGGAAATATAGAGAGGTTTAAAATAAAGCCAGTAAGAGATAATCACTTTATCGAGATGATTACCTCTTACTGAAGAGTGCTATAACGAGAGCGTTCGAAATCTAATATTCATACCCAAGGTTATTCAAATGTGCATTTGTCATGCTGGTCTTCTTACCTTCGAATGTATAATTAAAACCTTTTACTGCTTTCCCATCTTTTAATTTAATCTCTGCCGCTATATTGCCACCCTTATAATATTGCGTTGCGTTCATTTGTTTCCCATCTTTGTATAGAAAATCCCAGCTTAACTCTCCAGTATCAAAAAATTCTTTTGCAATCCCCGATCTTTTATCGTTTTTATAATTATTTGTCGAATCTAAATTCCCTGTAATGAAATAAGTACGTTTTTCACCTACGCGCTTGTCATTCTTGTAATGTGTTTCTTGTTTCAATTCTCCACTACTAAAGT
The DNA here is from genome assembly GCA_047629075.1 of Psychromonas sp. Lineage (GTDB taxonomy): Bacteria > Pseudomonadota > Gammaproteobacteria > Enterobacterales > Psychromonadaceae > Psychromonas. Next base: position 11,572 of record JBLHWW010000100.1, read on the forward strand.
ATGCTCTCAACACCCCTTCCAGTTTACCATTTTTCACTGTTGCTTCAGATTCTAAATTACCATTTTCATCAAATAGCTTTTGGATTCCGTAATTAACCCCATTAACAAAATTGTGTTTCTCTTTAATATTCCCATTTTTATAATACAAACTAGAAATACCCTCTTGTTTACCATTAATGTAATTTGTTTCACTACTAACCTGACCATTCATAAAGTAATTTTTAGATATACCTTCAATTCCACCATCCTTGAAATTAATGGCCTTAGATAAATTTCCATTCGGGTAGTAACCTTTTGTAATTCCGTTTTGTATCCCGTCTTTATAATAAGCTCTTGCCCATTTTAAGTTGTTATTTTCATCATATTCATAAGTAATCTTACTTTTCTGTGTTCCATTGTCGTATACCCATTCAACTTCAATTTTTCCATTTCCCGAATATGACTTTAAAATCCCATCGTATTTATCATTTTTGAAATTATAATGACTGATTATCTGACCTGTAAGGTCATAATAAATTGATTTGCCATTCAGCATACCCGCTCTGAACTCTTCAACTATAGAGATATTTCCATTCTTGAAATAGGTAGTTTGAACTCCATCTTTTAGTCCATTGATATAGTGGGTTTCCTTTTCTAATTCACCACTTTCATAATACGTGAAGTCCTTTTTCTCAATTACGATGCCATCTTCGTAGGCAGTAATATAATCAACGTTTCCGTTTTCAGTATATGTCCTTTTCATTTCAATTTTAGGTTTGGTAGAGGCTTGCTCCGCATTTGATTCAAGTGAATCATTCTGGATTTGTTGTGATTCTAATTCAGAGTTTTTTGAATCAGTAGATACACAGCCTGAAACCGTAATTATCATTACCAGTAAAACACTTTTTAATACAATAAGTTTCATTTGAAGTCCTTTAATATATTTTGTTACCTGAGTCTTTCAGTTAGCTTACTCAAAAATGAAAGGAGTATGAATATTTTGTGTAAATATTATCACTTTACAATAAAATATACATCGCCTGTAATTTACATTTGTATGATTTGTTGTCTCAAATGGGTTTTTCAGGGATGTGTAGTGGGAAATTAAGAATTTAGGGCTCGTTAATCTTGCCACACCTCCCCCTGTAATGGTCAATAAAAACCGGACACATTCTTAGTGTGGTAGTTAAGTAAATCGAGACATGTTTTTAGACGTATCAGTGAAATATTCTAAGGCGGTTTGTGCCCCTTTGCGACTCAAAAAGCTAAGGCGCAAACGCACCCTTAGCGCCTTAGAAACTATAAATTAGTGACCAAATTAACTTGACGACTATGAAGCTCTCTTCCGGGAAAAAGCGAGCTCAGAATTTGTGGAGTAACAGCTAATTTATGCAGCTATAGTAACAATCAATGCCTTGAATTTAACACGCATACTTTCTGCTACGGTATTTAAAAATGGATATGTCATTTATTTCTTTTGTTGTTTCTTTCCTGATTTTATATACAGTTTGGGCGTTATTCTTTGTTTCTGTCGTTAATATGGACTTTTTCCATCTATCCACATGATGATTATTTGATAAATAATTTTAATTGTTTGATTCTATGGTTTATAAATGTGTTAATATATCAATTTTAAAAAATTGATATATTCCGTATTTCCACCGTAAATATGGAGTTTTTTGGTTTAATACGCTGTTATGCTTCTTCAAATGGGGGTCTCTTGAATAAATACAAGGAATACTTACCTGAATTCTTAGGTGTGATTTTAGCACTTTTACTACTTAATCTTTGGTATCTGTCTTCGCTTGCAATTGAAAATAAAATGTTGCCTGCAAACTTAGATTATTTGTATAAAGGTGTGACAGTTCTTATTGGTGCTTTTGTTGGTGCTTTTT
>JBLHWW010000101.1:0-13443 GCA_047629075.1 Psychromonas sp.
ACTCCTCACGCAGATAGGGTTTATTTTAACCAGCAAGGCTAATCACTTATTTGATGCGTTAGGTATAATGGACTTCGGCAGACAAAAAAAGGCATTACTGAACTAAAATCAAGCTAGATTAGTATTATTTTCCGCATTAAAGATAACGGCATTAACAGCTTAAAAATACATCTTTATTTGGTTGAAATTTATTAAGGAATTTCTATGAATTATATTGCACTACCCTTAAGCGTGTTTTTTATCTTCGTCGCACCGCTGTGGTTATTCCTGTATTACCGCAGTAAAAAACAGACAGGCAAAGGTTTATCCACCGCCGATCAAGAAAATTTACAATCCCTTGTAAAACGTAGCGAAGAAATGCAGCAGCGAATAGCTTCATTGGAAGAAATTCTTGATAAAGAAGCACCACAATGGAGAGAAAAATGAATAAAAAGAGACTCTATCGTAATCCTGAAAACGCCAAATTAGCGGGCGTGTGCGCCGGAATAGCAGAGTATTTTGACATTGAAGTATGGCTTGTGCGGCTATTAGTGGTATCAGCCTTTTTATTTACCGCAGGATTTTTTGTGTTTATCGCCTATCTTGTGGCCTATTTTACCTTAGATGAAATGCCGGAAAATCAGCAGTGGCAACAAAATCCCTATAAGAAGCATAAGATAAAAAATAAAGCTTGGCAGACAGGTAATTCTGCACAGAAAATATTAAAAAACATAAGCATTGAATTAGATGGAATGCAGAAAAATATTGAGCAGATGGAAGACTATGTAACTTCATTAAAATACAAAATAAAGCGTGAATTTTCAAATAAGAACAAGTAGTTATATTCATTCCCTTTAGTAGCCTGCGCATAAAATGATAAATCTATTATACTGTACTATGAAGGTTCGCTCCCTCAATATCTTTATTTTATACTAAGCTAAATCACAAAATTCACTTGTTTTCATACTTTAATTTAGTTTTTCATGGTGAGGAATGATCTCAACTATTCCGCTAAAATTGCGGCCTTGGTTGGCCCTAGTAAGTGCTAGAGATGTTAGTGGTATGTAAGCGATAAGACAGAAATAGGCACGTTGTGAAATGCCACCTCATAGGATTATACTTTAAGCTATTAGCAGCTATATTGCTTAAAATATAATGCCAATCTTGTCATTATTTGGTCAAGAGGAAGTCGCAACAATGGGAATACTCAAAGCGAATCCTAGGGTCTGGCGACGGGATTTTTTTCCGTCTAGTTTTAACCGTTAATTTACGCAGTCCCAACCTGCAAGCCGTAACGGTAAAAAACGGTCAGCCCACTCTTATTTTTAAGCGGTATAAAGAGTTATCACTCACCCTGCGCTACAGCACAGGGTATCTTGTGGAGAAATTGATGAACATAAGGCATTGGTGGAAAACGGCTCTCCTACTTTATCTACTATCGCAAATAGTGAGTATGCCTTTACGTGCTGAGCTTGTTAATCTGACGCTCAACCTGAGATATCCAACCTTGATCACCGCACTCTATCAACAGCACCCGGACAAAAACTTTTGGGCAGCACCGGCCCTACGAGAGGAATTTGAAAAACAAATATCATTAATTGTACTTGCTGATATTAGTGATGATTTGTTTGCCCCATACCAGGCATTAAAAAAGGTGAGCGAGCAACAAGATTGGCAGCAGTATGAATTGCTGGCATCGGATTTATTGCTATTTTATCTGTCCTACCATCAACAAATACCCGAAAAAGTGACTTCCTGGTTGTTTGCAGGGAGAATTAAAAACAGGTTAAAAGCACCATCAAAAAAATCTATCGACGCATTTTTTAATGCCGATTCCACACAAATAAGATTGCAATATTTACAGAGATTATCACCTATCTCGGCACAACAATCTCTGCTCTATCAAAATATCTTAAAACTAAAAAATACACCTGAGCAAAATTTTGACCCAGTGAAATTAACTGAATTTTCCAAAATAGGGGATCCACTGACACAAAAACAAGTTCTTTTGTCTAGATTAGAAATATCGGATCAACTGTCCCCACAAGAAAAACAGCAAATTGAGTTAGAAAACCATCAAGGATACAGCCCGGAACTTGGAGAAATAATACGTTCATTTCAAATTCGCCATGGTTTGAAACCCGACGGTATTATAGGAAAAAAAACCCAATATTGGCTTAATATCAGCCGTCAGGAACGACTGCGTTTAATGGCCTTAAACATTCTTAGGCAGCAGTTATGGACAATGGATAATAGCAGAAAAATAGTTGTTAATATCCCGGACTACAAAATGGAGTACTGGGAAGACAATCAAAAAATATTTGAAAGTAAGGTCATAGTTGGTCAAACAAGGCGCAAAACCCCATTTTTTTCAGCCCGACTTGATGCAATCATATTCAACCCAAGTTGGTATGTGCCGGTGAGCATAATGCGTGCGGATATCCTACCCTCAGTGTTATTGAACACAAATTATCTAAACCAACACGGTTATGAAATCATTGAAAATTATCGAAGTAAAAAGGCGATAGATGCGAATACAATTAACTGGAAACCAATGACTGCCAATAATTTCCCCTATCGATTACGCCAAAAATCAGGTAAAAATAATGCGCTTGGTCTATATAAATTTAATACCCCTAACAAAAATGCTATTTACTTACACGATACACCCGCGAAAAATTTATTTGAAAAACAACACCGGGCATTCAGTTCAGGATGCATACGTATCCAAAAAGCAGAACAACTGGCACAACTATTAATGGATAAATCAGGTTATTCTCTTGAGTATTATAAAAATAATCATATCTTGCCGGAAACCAGCACAGTCACTTTAAAGAAAAAAATCACAGTTTATAGTATTTATAAGACGGTATGGGTGGATCAATTTGGCTCAACACAGTTTAGAAATGATATCTATCGGTACGACAAATAAACAACGCTTTAAATTTGACTAAAAATTATTTTTTTTTGAAAATAAAAAACTGTTTACTGTTCAATAACTAACCATTAAAAACATATTTATCCACATTTATGCTGTTTTTTAAATTTGACTGCAGTACAAAAAATCAGTAGTTTTCCCCGTTCACTTGTCTCTTTGTTCATTTTCTACTGTTGAGTCCTATGCCAAAAACTGATCTTAGTCGTCGCAATGCCATATTAACAGGTATCGTTACCTTGGGTGCAATATGCGCCCCTTCTGTTTCATTCGCCTCTTTATTTAAAGACACGCCGAGAGAGTTAAACCTGAATAACCTCCATACGGGTGAGGAATTACTGACTGAGTATTTTAATGGTGAGCACTATCAGCGCAGTGAAATGAAAAAAATCAATCATTTCTGTCGTGATTTTCGCCGTAACGAGGCCATCAACATGGACAAAAGATTATTCGATCATTTAATCGCAATTCAAAAAACCATTGGCTGTAATAGCCAAGTTCAATTAATTTCCGGTTATCGTTCTCCCGAGACCAATAAAATGCTTAGCGCTCGATCAGGGGGAGTGGCGAAAAAAAGTCTGCATATGCTCGGCCGGGCAATTGATTTTCGTTTGGAAGGCGTACCGTTAATAGAAGTTAAAAAAGCAGCATTATCTCTTAAAGCCGGCGGTGTAGGTTACTATCCTAAAAGTAATTTTATTCACATTGATACGGGTAATGTTCGTTCTTGGGGATAAATAGGTCAACAGAGTTAAAAACCGGGAATGACATTAGCCATTACAAATAACATTATGCAATGGCTAATAAAAACATTAAAACTTATTCTTTACCCAGCTGTTTACCCCAATGGTTGCCGATTAAACGCACATGCAGGGTTATCTCTTCACGATCATGATAAAGCTGCTTCGCCTGTAGTTCATACTGAAGACCTTCTTTTTCGAACATATCGGTTAATATTTTAATATCTTCAGACGCTTCCTGATAACGTTTTTTCATTGGTAATTTAAGGTTGAAAATAGCTTCTTTACACCACCCCTCAATTAACCATTGCGCGATCAGTTTAGACACACGCTTAGGTTTCTCAATCATGTCACAGACCAGCCAGTCTATGTTCTTGCGCTCGGGTTCATATTTAAACCCGTCAACCATATAATGGGTAACCTGGCCGCTATCCATTAGGCTTTGTGCCATAGCACCATTATCAATAGCGGTGACAAACAAACCGCGGCGAACAAGCTGATATGTCCAGCCACCGGGACAGGCGCCTAAATCGACAGCGCGCATCCCTGAATGTAGACGTTCGACCTGTTCTTCCGCCGTGAGAAAAACCTGAATAGCTTCATCAAGCTTCAATGTAGAACGACTAGGCGCTTCACTTGGTGAACGTAAACGCGGTATCCCCATGTAAAATTCACTGCGGTTATGCGGCACAGAAAAACCAATATAAGCGGATTTATTATCTAAAAAACATAAATGATAAAAGATTTTATTGCGGTTCTCTTTTGCAGTGAGACTATTATGTTTTCTTAATGCCTGACGTAAAGGCACTGTAAATTTACGGCAAAAAGTGAGCAGTGGTTTGGTTTCATCACCCTCAGGTGTTTCAACATAAAGATCGCCACCTAATGGCAGATTACGCGTAATTTCTAAAATAGGGCTAATGCGGTCATCCAGTGGTAAATCATTAATAAATGCTTTAACTGCGATCAACTGCCGTGAAAATATCAGCTGTTTATAATCAAGCTGTTGTAATAAATATTCCACCTGTTGCGGATCATAACACTGGTAGAAAACATAACCGCTATTACGTTTTGTTTTTACAAAACCAAAGACTTCTAACGCGCTTGCTTTGTCCTGCAGCTCATTAGCACAGTCGTTTTCGAACCCCGGACGACAATATAATAAAATTCCTAACATACTTCCCTCTAGAATGAGTTCCCATGATCGATGTGGAAACTTTCATCCTGTTAAAACGTTCACTCACAATTTACTTAACTTCAATTCAGGATAATAAGAGCGCAAGACTCTTTAATATCAAGCAGAGGTTACTTGGCGTTATTTCTATGACTTAACAAACTTAAGGTAATTAAAAGCCATGCAACAATTAAGCACAAACCACCTATTGGCGTAATCGCCCCAAATATTTTTGTTCCAGTCAAAACATACAGATACAAACTACCACTGAATAAAACCACCCCGAGTACAAAAGCTATTTTACTCGCGATTAAAAAAACGTTAGTAATAAAAAAGGATAATAGACAAACCGCTAATAAAGTTAGCGCATGAAACAGCTGATAAGTGACCGCTAATTGAAAATATTCAATCTCTTTTAGTGTCGCCCAAGCCGCCAGGCCATGACTGGCATAAGCCCCTAACGCTACGCCAGAAGCTCCTAATAAAGAGGCTATCATTAAAAACAGGCGGGTTGTCCCGGTGAGCTTTATTGGCATTATTCGGTATCAATAATATCAAAACTTTTGGCTAAATCATCCATTTGCTTCATTTGAGAAAGGAAAGGCTTTAACTGACTCAATGGCAATGCACAAGGGCCATCACATTTGGCATTGGCCGGATCAGGATGAGATTCAAGGAAAAGACCAGCAATACCTTGCGACATGCCCGCCAAACCAAGTTGTACAACTTGACTGCGACGACCATCGGCACTATCGCTACGTGCACCTGGTTTTTGCAGAGAATGCGTTACGTCAAAGATCACCGGATAGCCAGTTTCTTTCATCGTACTGAAACCAAGCATATCAACAACCAGGTTGTTATAACCGAAACAGCTACCCCGCTCACAAAGAATAATGTTGTCATTACCCGCTTCATTGAACTTGGTAATAATATGTTGCATTTCATGCGGTGCTAAAAACTGTGCTTTTTTAACATTGATAACTGCATTGGTTTCTGCCATTGCTTTAACCAGATCAGTTTGCCTACTTAAAAATGCGGGTAACTGAATAACATCAACGACCTCGGCAACACAGGCCGCTTGAGAGGGTTCGTGCACATCGGTAATAATGGGCACATTAAAAGTATTTTTGATCTCTTCAAAAATACGCAGCCCCTCTTCAAGGCCGGGACCACGGTAACTGTGAATAGATGAACGGTTCGCTTTATCAAATGAGGCTTTAAACACATAAGGAATATTTAAAGCTGTTGTCGCTTCAACATAGGTTTCTACCACTCGCATCGCCATATCACGGGATTCAAGTACATTCATGCCGCCAAACAAGACAAAGGGACGATCATTAGCAACATCAATATTGCCTACTTTTATTATTTTTTGTTTCATTACCTGCTCACTTGGATTTAATGGACAACTTGCGTAGGAGTATCAATATTTATTTGTCTGATTTGTCGTTTTAACAAACCAACAATAGGATCTTGCGGATAGTGCTCAATAAAAAACTCAAAGTCTGTGCGCGCTAAATTCAAACAGTCGAGTTGCTGAAATAAAAATCCGCGGTCTCGTACCTCATAGGCATCATTAGGATCAATACGCAGTAACATATCGCAACAAAGTAACGCCTGCTCTAATGACTTCTCTTGAACATAAGCGGCCTTGATAACATTAATTAAGCGCATCATAATGGTTTTATTATCATCGGGCTCCAACATCTCTGCACTTAATCTGGCATGGTTACCTAATTGACCGCGCAGTTTAAGCTCGAGTAGATTCCTTGACGCTAATTCACCGGTAAAGGGATCAATATAGATCGTTTCATCATCAATATTGACGCGAACAATAAAACCACTCGGGAAACAGATCCCCTGTGCATCAAACTGACTCTCTTTCAAGAAATCCAGTAATAACACACCTAAACTAATTGGAATACCTTTACGGCGTGATAATACATTTGAAATAAGGGCATTTTCTACTTTAAAAAAAGCCTTCCAATCCCCCTTGAAATCTTGTTGTTGATATAAGCAATCAATTAATTTCAACAACTTAGATTTATCAACAAGATCAAAATCGGATAACTGCGACTGCAAAACAAGATGCTGTAAGCGTAAAGTGTTATGAAACTCTGCCACATCCAGTCCAGTCAACTCAGACTCGACCGAAATGGCGGCATCCGTAAGCGAATGCTCTGCGAAATCAAACTGTTCATTTATAATAAATTCTGTTCTTACATTTTTAGAAACTGTTGTCATTTTTTATCCTAGCAATATCATGGCTTGTTTACTGAAGACGAGTTGCCCGATATAAACAATCCAAGCAAACGCACCAAAAAAGGCGAAAAATCGCATCCCTTTGCGGGTTTTTTCATTCAAGGCCACATTTATAAGAATTAAGTAACCAATAAATGCACCTATTTTTTCAGTTAGCCAATAATTTTGGCTCTCGAACGGATTGATCTGCAAAATGCCCATCAAGCCTAAGCCGAGCAACGCAATGGTTAAATGTGTGTGCAGTAACATTTTTTTGAAAATAACTTTTTGGGCATTTTTATGATCCGTTACTATCCAGTAAAAACATAAGAAAAAAAGCACAATCGCTATTAAGATCAAAGTTAAGTGAGTATGTTTTAAAAAGCTGTACATCTATTTCTCCAAATATTACATTTATTTTTATAATGAATTAGGTTGGTTAAATGATCCCATAGTAACGCGATCATTGTCCCCGTAATCTTTAATGGTAATAACTTTCGAATAACCTAAGTGAATGAGCAATTCTCGTACAGCTGAACCTTGCTTAAAACCATGTTCAACCAATAAATACCCCCCTTTTTTAAGATATTCTGGTGTTTTCTGTGCAATTTTTCGAATGTCTGCCAGACCATTTTCATCCGCCACTAAAGCCGATAACGGCTCAAAACGAACATCTCCCAGCTTGAGGTGACGATTGCCCTTTTCAATGTAAGGCGGATTAGACACAATCACATCAAACAAACCGTTAACACTATCAAACCAGTTACTGCGTTGAAAATGAACATTGTTAAGCTTTAAATCTTTTCCATTTTCAATCGCCAGCTGCACCGCTCTTTCATTAACATCAACACCCAAACAATATGCCTCAGGTAATTCACTGGCAAGGGCTAAAATAATAGCCCCACTGCCCGTGCCGAGATCTAAAATACGAGCATCGGCTACGCAATAGTCAAGCGCAGTTTCAACCAACAGTTCAGTGTCAGGACGCGGTATAAGTGTTGAGTTATTCACTTTTAAAGGTAGTGACCAAAATTCTCTGGCTCCCGTTAAATGAGCAACAGGAACCCCTTTGACTCGCTGGCTAATAAACGCTTCAAAAGCGTTTTTTTGTTCTTTACTAAGTTCACGCTCAGGCCAAGTCATCAGGTAAATAGTTTCTTTTTGTACAACAAAGGCTAACAGTACCTGCGCATCTAATAACGCACTTTCACTGTCAACCAGAGTAAGTTTTGCCCAGCTAAGTGCATCGTCTATACGCAATTAGAATTCCGCCTGAGAAAGTGCAGCGAGTTTATCGGCTTGATCTTCCAACAAAATAGGCTCGTGTAAGGCATTTAAGTCACCTTCTAACACCTCATTCAAACGATAAACCGTTAAGTTAATCCGGTGGTCACTAACACGCCCCTGCGGATAATTGTAGGTACGAATGCGTTCACTGCGATCACCACTTGCCACTAAACTGCGACGAATAGTTTGCTCTTCAGCATGCATTTTTTCATCCTCAGCCTGCTGCAAGCGCGACTGTAAAACAGACATAGCTTGTGCTCTGTTTTTATGTTGTGAACGTTGATCCTGACATTCAACCACGGTACCTGTTGGCAAGTGAGTTAATCGAACCGCTGAATCGGTTTTATTAACGTGCTGTCCACCTGCGCCAGACGCACGGAAAGTATCAACCTTAAGGTCCGCAGGATTAATAGAAATGGCCTCGGCTTCAGGTACTTCCGGCATAACAACAACGGTACAAGCAGAGGTGTGAATACGACCTTGAGATTCAGTTTCCGGTACTCGCTGGACACGATGCCCGCCGGACTCAAATTTCATAATACCGTATGCGCCCTCACCATCAATCTTAGCAATCAATTCTTTGTAACCACCCTGCTCACTGGCATTACTGTTCATCACCTCAACCCGCCAACCTTTGCTTTCAGCATATTTGCTGTACATACGGAACAGGTTACCCGCAAAAATAGCAGCTTCATCCCCGCCGGCACCCGCTCTAATTTCTAAATAACAGTTACGATCATCATTAGGATCCTTTGGCAGCAGTAATATCTGCAAATCGGCAGCCAATTTTTCCACGGTTTTTTTGGCTTCTTTAATTTCCTCTTTGGCCATTTCACGCATATCGGGATCATCATCATCGGACATCATTTCAGCAACGACAAGATCATTTTGGGCACTTTGATATTTTTTAAAGGAAAGTACAACAACTTCCAGTTGTGCATACTCTTTGGTTAACTCTCTGTATTTATTTTGATCACTAATCGTACCCGGATCACCTAATAATGCTTGAACCTCTTCGTAACGTTCAACCAGTACCTCGAGCTTTGCCACTATTGATGCTTTCATATTTTTCTCTTATGTTCTTTTATTCATTTGCTGAGTGTACAGCGAATGTTAATCTTTTTTGCTTAGACCCAAAGCATTACGTAACAACATCAGTTCATCATCATTACCCGACCGAGCAGTTTCGTTCAAAGCCAGACTGGGATGATGAATCAATTTGTTGGTTAATTTAAAGGCTAATTCTTTTAAAACTTTGTCGGCTTGCTCTCCATTTTGCAACGCAGAAGAGGCTCGATTTAATAAATCATCTCGTAACTGTTCACTGTTTTGACGATAAGTACGAATAGACTCAACCGCCTTTAGCGATTCTATCCATGAAATAAAGTCAACAATACAACCATCAATAATTTTTTCAGCTTCAAGCGCTGCGACCTGACGGGCTTGTTTGTTTTCTTCTATGATGCCCTGTAAATCATCAACGCTGTAAAGGTAAATATCACGTAACTCTGAAACTTCTGCTTCAATATCACGCGGTACAGCGATATCTATAAATAACATAGGTCGATTACGACGCGCTTTTAGCGCCCTTTCAACCATGCCTTTACCAATAATAGGCAACGGACTTGCCGTTGATGAGATAATAATATCAGCTTGTCCAAGATGATTGGGAATTTCCCCCAGGGTAATAGCCTGCGCATCAAACTGATCAACCAGTGCTACCGCACGAGATAAGGTGCGATTCGCAATAGTGATATTAGGGACTTGGTGCTCAATTAAATACTTACCAACCAACTCGATTGTCTCACCCGCACCTATTAGTAAGACTCTGCTTTGAGATAAATCACTGAATATTTGTTTCGCTAAACAAACAGCCGCAAAGGCAACAGAAATAGCATTAGCGCCGATTTGCGTTTCAGTGCGTACTCGTTTTGCCACGGTAAAGGTATGCTGAAACCATTTATGGACAATTTTATCAACACCTTTAGCTTGTTTAGCCGTGGCAAAAGCTTGTTTTATCTGCCCTAAAATTTGTGGTTCACCTAACACTAAGGAATCCAGGCCGCAGGACACGCGAAAAAGATGCTGGATAGCTTGATTTTCAGAATAACAATACAAACTGGGTCTTAATTTATGCTCTTCGATATCATGAAAAGAACAAAGCCATTTAATGACCTCGTCGCAGTTATCTTGCTTTAAATGACAATAAATTTCAGTACGGTTACAAGTTGAAACGATGACCGCCTCCAATACTGTCGGTTGCACTAATAATGCTTGATAGGCATCTAATAACAGATCAGCTGAAAACGCGACTTTTTCACGCAATGCGACTGAAGCAGTTTGATGGTTAATTCCTAAAGCAAATAGAGGCATGTATAATTTCACAAAACTAGTTAAAACGGTTAGGGGAGAATCAGGAATTCTACGGACATTTACGCAAGATTTAAAGAAAACGATGAATATCGGCTACATTTAAGCAATTTATTTTTATATATAACGGTTAACAGCGCACGAAACACAGCAGAAATGAAAAATTTTTCCTTTAATATTTTTACAAGTCAGTAACCCTTGGGTATTATTACTTTAATTAATATCCACTCACTTCAACTAAGATGTTGTTTAAACCATGCCTATTAAAAATATCGCCACCTTTTTCCTTCTTATTTTCTCACTCTCGGGATGTACATCTCTTTACGATACCTTTGTATATCAAATTGATGTTACACAGGGGAATTATATTGAGGATGAAAAATTAGATCAAATCACCCTTGGTATGTCCCAAGAACAAGTTATTTTTATTCTTGGCTCTCCCATGCTGATAGATCAATTCGATTCATCAAAATGGTACTATATTCGTTACATCAAACCGGGGGGAGAAGCGGTGCAACAGGATCAAGTGGTTTTTACCTTTGACAATCTGTTGCTGACCAAGATTGCAAGAGAGGGTAAAATTGATATAAATCCGCTTATTAAAACGCCTAATGCAAGAAATGCACCAAATTCTGCGGCTGAAGACCCCGGCACTAGCGATGATCCGCAAACAGATAATAATACACCTATTATTGTTAATTAACTTAGACGTATATTGTTAATTAACTTAGACAGAGTTAGCCGTAAAAATTTGTTACGGCTAACTTATTAAGAATGAAGATGAGATTTATTATTAATAAATTATTTTTTACTCATTTTGGCGGCACGTAATTTGCGCATCTCTTTCGGGTCTGCAATGAGCGGACGATAAATCTCGATACGATCCCCCGCTTTAATGATGCTGGATAATTTATCTGGCCGACTGAAAATGCCGACTACAGCTTCACTTGGTATAATTTCTGGAAAATGCGTGGTTATCCCGGATAACTTAATACATTCTTCAAGCGTGCTCCCAACTGGCACAGGTAACGACAGTAAAACTTGTTTATCCGGCGTGCCATAAACAACTTCAATTTCAATCAACTCATTCATAAATTTCCCTATCGTATTCCGTAAACTACTTTTGCACGGCTAGAAAAAGATTTCACCATTGAGCCTACTAACTCGTTAAAAATCCGCCCAAATGCAAGTTCAGCCAGTGAACTATTAAATTCAAACTCTAAATCTAAATTTATTTTGCAGGCCTGCTCATCGAGTTTAGAAAATGTCCAGCCGCCCTTTAAATGTTTAAAAGGGCCGTCGACTAAATTCATTAAAATGCTTTGACCATTTACTAAAATATTTTCTGTGGTGAAAGTTTGGCGAATACCGGCTTTTGACACTTCAACTGAAGCACGCATTACATTATTATTGTTGGTTAATATATTAGCATCAACACAGCCCGGTAAAAATTCAGGATAAGCATTCACATCATTAACCAATTGATACATTTCTTCAGCGCTGTACATAAGTAACGCACTACGAGATACCTGTGCCATCTACTTTCCCTACATAAAAAGAGTCATATTACACGATCTGCGCCATCAAGAAAAAGCAAATAAGGATTTATTCCTAAATTTAGGCGATTTTTATACAAATCAACGAGTAATTTATAATACTCACTCTATCAATTTATAATAGTCACTCTATAATACGAGGCTATGGCTAAAAAAAATTCAAAAACTAAAAATAATGACAATACGATTGCACGAAATAAACGTGCTAGTCACGACTACCACCTAGAAGAACGCTTTGAAGCAGGTCTTGAATTACAGGGTTGGGAAGTAAAATCGTTACGCGCAGGCAAAGCGAACATCGCTGATAGTTATATTTTCCTGAAAAATGGAGAAGCATGGCTATTGGGTGCCTCTTTTCCTCCCCTTCTTGTCGCATCTTCACATGTTGTATGTGACCCGATGCGTTATCGTAAATTACTGCTTAACAGGCGAGAACTCGACAACCTAGTTGGTAAAGTTGAACGCCAGGGTTATTCTATTATTCCCATCTCTTTATACTGGAAACATGCGTGGGTAAAAATATCATTTGCATTGGCAAAAGGTAAGCAAGAACACGACAAACGGGCCGATGTGAAAGATAGAGAATGGAAAGTTGATAAAGAACGTATGATGAAACACAGCGTTCGCTAGCAATAAATGTAAAAAATTAATATATAGCAAAATAATGTGATATAGATAACAATAACACTATCTAAAACATATTTTTTTTGTTACTGTTAACTCGTAAGCAGATAAAGCGCTTACCACTGTGGGGATGATTCAGGACTCGACGAGATTCTTGAAACCCAAGGTGCATGCCGAGGTGGCGGTTGGCCTCGTAAAAAGCCGCCAACGTTATAGTTGCAAACGACTCTAACTACTCTCTAGCAGCTTAGGCTAGCTAGCCTTCCACCCACGTTTCTCCTATGGGCAGGGATTCGGAAGGTCATTCACATTGGATAGCGAGGGAACCTTGTTCGAGGGTGAACCGCGAAATAGTATCGGACTCGCTTTTTGATATCCTGTCAGTTGGAGATCAACGAGTTAACCAAATAACTGACTAAGCATGTAGTACCGAGGATGTAGGTTTTTCGGACGGGGGTTCGACTCCCCCCATCTCCACCACCTATAGGCTCTGAAATATTAAGAGCCGACTAAACCCGCA
The DNA here is from genome assembly GCA_047629075.1 of Psychromonas sp. Lineage (GTDB taxonomy): Bacteria > Pseudomonadota > Gammaproteobacteria > Enterobacterales > Psychromonadaceae > Psychromonas. The sequence continues at coordinate 13,427 of JBLHWW010000101.1, forward strand.
AAGCCAGTCACCAACTG
>JBLHWW010000102.1:0-13341 GCA_047629075.1 Psychromonas sp.
CTCAGAAATTAATGATGCAAAAATGAGTTTGCAAATGATAAAAAGTATGGGGATTCATCAAATAAAAACGGCGATAGATGACGTGTGTAATGAACATTCTATGCTGTCTACCATGGTGCTAGAGCGTGTTGATTATATTAAGTTTGACCGTTTAGTCGTGAAAAACAAAAACAATGATAATTTTCTTAAGTTAGTCAGAGCATTGATCGCATATGCCAAGTCTAGCCATAAAAAAGTTATTCTTGAGGGTGTTGAAAATCAGGAAGATTTGACGTTTTCTAAAAAACTTGATGTTGATTACGTGCAGGGATTTTTATTCAGATCACAGTTTATAAATATTCGTAGTTAAACTAACTTAACATGATCAGCCAATGTATACCCAAGCTCTGAAACATACACTTTCAAGTAATTTGGGCATACACCCATAATCAATAAAAATGCAGGTTTTGAACCGGATTAAAATCTTATATACAGTGTTGGCTTCAATCCTAATAGCCTGCTATTACTCAATCATGCGCCTTGTATCTAAAATTTTACCCCTGCTACAAATTTAAGAATTTTCAATGGTCATGGGTATATAAATAGTCACGACCCTGTCTTTGATATTGTGGTTTTGTGCCCATCCCCTCGAAATCGGCATCAAGGTTGTTTTTTGAGCAATTTTTAACAATCAGTTAAGTTTTGATGATGACAATAACTTCAACGCTCTGTTTTTACATGGCCAAATATCGGTAGAAAGTTGCTCTCGATATAAAAAGTGATTCACAGATAGATTCGATTGGCAGTGAATTATTCTGATGCATTTGTTTGGCCATTTGAACCTTGGGACTGTTTACCCCTGTCTTAGGCCTGCCACCATTTCTTCCTCTGGCCCGAGCTGCTGCCACCCCTGCTTTAGTAAGTTCCTGGATAAGTCGACGCTCAAACTGAGCCGCTGCGCTAAAAACATTGGACATCAACTCACCCGAAGCGGTCGTTGTATCTATTGGACCGTCTTGAATAGATTTGAAGCCTATTTTCTTTTCGATCAAAGATGCAATCAAGTTTATAAGGTGAGACATAGATCAGCCAAGCCGATCTAAACGCCACACGATCAACGTGTCTCTGGGTGACAACATGTCGAGGCACTTATCTAGACCGGGGCGAGTTGATTTTGCGCCTGAGACTTGATCTTCAAATATTAGTGACGGGTCATAACCTTCTACCAATAAAGCATCAATTTGCAAATTCAACTCTTAATCATTGATGGAGACTCTAGCGTATCCTATTTTCGGCCCATGTTCTCATTTTTCGCTGTTTTAATGAGTTTGTTAGATTATGATAAACGAGACGAGTTAAAAAGACAATTAGTGCCTTTATTTTGCAGGGTGGCATCCATAAATGAAATAGTCTCATAAAACGTTCGTTTTATAAGACTATCATTCATTTCAATAGACATACTTAAAATCAAATACTTGTGCCGTTGGTGCCTATTATTTCAATAGAATGCGTAAATCCCTATTAGCAACTTCGAGGGAGTGGGCGCAAAACCCCTAACTGAGCCTCACTTGCCCGCCGTATTATTGGCTAGAATTCTGAACCTTGTGATTTCAAACGAGGCTTAAGGACCCGGCCGGTGAGCAATAAAAATAAAATAATTAACAACCACGAGGAAAGGCTACCACCGTGGTAAACATAAACCGTATCAACATATGACTGATCATAATCGCCACTTTCTAATGGCAGAGCGTAAAGCGCTTGGTTATCATTCGAACTGTAGGTCGCAACTATGCCGTCATAACCGACTTGGTATAAATCAATCAATAAATCATAGTTGTTGGTGTTATATTCTGACGCCAAACTGGTAATGACTTCGTATTCATCTTGATCACTGTCACTGTGAATAATGAAATCATCCGTGCTGTAATAATTGATCCAGGGCCCGCCATTTTTACTTAAATATAATCGTGCATACACAGCAGCGCTGCTGTCATGACCGTCATAGCTGTATATATCTGCGTCAAAAACGAGGCTAAATGTTCGATAGTAGCCATCAAAATCAAAATCATCATGCAGCCTGGTAAAAGCATTGTAGATAGTGAACCGTGGCGCATAACTTCTGTATACTAATTTTATTTGCTCATCTCTGCTTTTTCCTGTTGCTTTACCTATTAGCTGGTCTGAAAAGACGGAGATATAATTAGTGTCAATTATATCTAAGCGCATTTGATCGTTTATTGCCGCGGATAATACCCCATAAGAAACCGTTGATTGGTTGTTTTTTAGCTGATCTGCATTAACATGACCGCCAAAAATAATCACTAAAGCAATAAAAATAGCCTTAACACTCAGCAACTGACCTTTAATGTTTATGATTGCTTTACGCTCTGTTGTGTTAATCGCTTGACTCTTCATCGCTTACTCGTATTGATAGGGTTATTGATGACTATTAAACCCTATTGAACATGAACCTAAACTGAACAGTTAAATACTCCCCTGAAAACCCTTTATAGCCACTAATTGCTTTACTGAAAAAGAAAAAGAAAAAGAAAGGGAAAGGAGGAGATGATTAAATTTTTGAAAATAAATGGATTTTTTAGCTTAAAGGCATTTTTTGAATAACTTCAAACATCTTAGGCGCTGAGAAGTTGCAGTGCTTTCCTACTCATATTTTCAGGCGGTTTGTATTTGCTAAACAGTTTTTAGGCCAACATTATTTGATGATTTTTCAATTATTATGCTGCTTAATAAAGATAAAACAAACGCTATTATTATTGCCATCAAACATCGCTGAACGTTTAAGGAAAAAAATATTATGAAAGCGATTGAATATACTAAATTACCGTCTATGACAGACAATGCTTCTTTAACTAATCCTTAACCTATTGTAATAGAAAAAACTTACTGATGAAGTTCGAAGTTTTTGCAGGATATACCTTGGCATCATTGTAGTGGTGACCTATGGAGCGATTTTTTTGTAAGTGCAAAGTAACTGATTATTGCCATCTTTATGCGAATGGTTTAAACATAAAAACAGATTCCAGCTATCTGTTTTTATGTAGGTGCAAAGTGACTGATTATTGCCATCTTTTTTCAAAATGGGTTTCAGGAAAAAACAGTAGACAGTATCTCCACCAGCCGTGTTAAAACAGATCGTTCTGTGGTTATTATTAAAGTATAGAATGCACCCTAAAAATTTATTCAAGGCTAAATAAGAATGCTCTTATCTACAATCCCTTTTTTAATCAATCTCTTTAAAATGCCGGTGCTCTTTTCTTTCAATATATCCCGGAGTAATCGAGCTGCAGGCGTAATCGATTGTCTGCTCGGAAAGATAAGCCATAGTTCAGTGGGGGTGGGGTTGAACTCCGGCATCAGGCTAATAACATTTCCTGATAACAGCTCATTGGATATATCAAGGCAAGACTTCATCGCCAGGCCCTTACCTGAAATGCACCAGCGCCGTACCAAATCACCATCATTGGATACCCGGTTACCCTTCATTTTTATTTTAAATGTTGAGCCATACTGCGAAAAATCCCAAACATCATAAGTAATGTCTTGCAGCTGATAAAAAAGTCCGTTGTGCGCTGCTAATTCATGGGGATGTTTTGGAGTACCGTTTTTATCAAGGTATTCCTGTGTTGCACAAAGTAAGCGTGGCACGTTGCAGATCTTAAACCCGTAAACATTTGTATTATTAGGTGAGCCATAGCGAAGCGCAAGGTCGACAGAATCGCGGTAAAAATCAATGTTACGATCACTGATATTCGCCCTTAAGCTGATTTTTGGATAACAGTCCATAAATTCATCAAGCCACGGAATAACCATATTTCGACCTAAGTCAGATGATACCGCAATACGCATATCACCATCAATAATACCCTGTTCACCTTTAATATTTTGCTTGGCTTGATCCAACATTAGTAAGGCCTGCTCGCACAAAGGAATATATTTTTCCCCAGCACTGGAAAGACGAAGATGTCTGGTTGTTCGAATAAACAGTTCCGAGCCCAAACTTTTTTCTGCCCGCTTAAGTGCAGCACTCGCAGTTGCGGTGCGCATATTCAAACTTGCAGCAGCAGCCGTAATGCTGCGAAATTCTGCTACCTTAAGAATGACTTGAAGATCTTCCAATAACATATTGTCCAATATTTTTTGATAATGTTTCAACTATTATGCTGTTTAATAAAGACAAAACAAGCGCTATTATTGTTGCTAGCGAACACCACTGACCATTTAACGGGAAAAATTATTATGAAAGCGATTGGATATACCAAATCATTACCTATTACAGACAACGCCTCTTTAACTGACATGGAACTGTCTCAACCTATTGCAACGGGCTGCGACTTACTTATTAAAATCAAAGCGATTGCAGTTAATCCGGTGGATTATAAAGTGCGTTTAAATATGCCCCCTGCGAAGGGCGAGTACAAAGTGATTGGTTGGGATGCTGTTGGCGAAGTGGTTGCGGCCGGCGAAGATGCCACACACTTCAATCTGGGTGATATTGTCTACTATGCCGGTGATATTACTCGTCAGGGTTGTAACGCTGAATATCAGCTTGTTGACGAACGTCTTGTGGGCAACAAACCAAAAAGTTTGTCCGACGCTGAAGCTGCAGCACTCCCGCTGACGGCGATCACGGCTTGGGAAATATTGTTTGAACATCTGTCTATTGAGCAGCAGAGAGCAGATTCAAAAGAAACTTCTAACGAAGTGATTTTGGTTGTCGGCGCGGCGGGTGGTGTTGGCTCTATTTTAGTTCAGTTGGCTAAAGCAATCACCGGTGCCACGGTTATCGCGACGGCATCACGAAGCAGCTCTGCAGCTTGGGTTAAAAAATTAGGCGCAGATCATATTGTTGATCATAGTAAAGCCCTGCAGCCACAAATAGAAGCATTAGGTATTGGTTCAGTAACGCATGTTGCAAGCTTAAACAGCACCGACAGTTATTTTGAAAGTTATACGGAGCTACTGACTCCCTTTGGAAAAATAGCCATGATTGATGATCCGCAGGCCTTGGATATCACCAAACTGAAAATGAAGAGTCTTTCTCTGCATTGGGAGTTCATGTTTGCACGCTCAATGTTTAAGACAGCAGATATGGATCAGCAGGGCCGCTTGCTAAACCGTGTAGCGGATTTAATTGACCGGGGTTATATCCAAACTACGCTGGGTAAAAATCTTGGAACGATTAATGCGGAGAATCTTCGAACGGCTCACCAGGCTTTAGAAACTGGTAGCTCTATCGGCAAGATTGTTTTACAGGGTTTCTAATTGAATTGAGCTAAGTGTTTAAAAGAGTGTTGGAAAAATTAGTATTTAATCAAGTATATTTAAAAAAGGGTTAACCCAAAAGTGGTTAACCCTTACAAATAAAGAGAAGTATTCATGAAAATAGCAAAAGCCTTATTGGCGTTATCTACTCTATTTTTTTTAGTGAAGTCAGGTTTGCTGCCGTGATAGCTGTACAGGCAACCCAAGAGGGTATTAGACATTGTTAGCATAACCAATCAGCCTAAACCCGTTGGCTGGGATAGTATTAAAAACAGCTTGTTTAAAATTGTTCCTATTGAAAAAAACTCTTTAGCTGCCAGATTTTGCAATTGATGAACAGAGAAACAAGATCTACATTGCCGATACAACGCTGGGTAAAATTGCCAGCTTAACAAAACCTACCTTTGTAGTTGTTGATTTAGAAACCGGTGAATTTTGACTGGTACTTTAAGCTAACGCCAGCCCACGATCTGGTTATTGATGGCTCATTAATGGGGGCAATGATGCAATCTATTTAGGCTTAAATCCAATCACTACCGACAGCCAAAAATATTGGGTTTACTTTGGGACGGTTAATGGCAGTGACTTATTTCATATTCCGACCACGGTGCTGGCCGACGACCATTCCACGGATAGAAAACGTCCAGCCGATGGCATTATGATTTCAGTATTAGCTCAAGATAATACTCTGTTTTCGTAGTCCGATGAATTTGCTTTTGATAACAGCTGCTTATACATCAGACAAAACCAGTTACAGCTGACAGCACCACTTAATGAAAGTGAGGCGCAGGGTATAAAACCTTATCATATCGTACGGTATTCAATTACCTGAGTAATTTGCTATCTTAATTACCTGAGTAACTTATTCTTTTAGAGACTGTTGACCTTTCTATGCATTTTGCCATAGTTTTCACTTGAGGGATCAACAGACGCTAGTCACTGAGAAAATGCACTTAACTTAACACTAGCGGTTAGCAAGGAAATGATAAATGACCGCATTAACGCAGCTGAAATTAAAGACTATCTGAATGCAGCCAGAATGCTAATATAAACCTATTTTGAATTCTGGAGAAGCTATGTTTTATTGCCCCAAATGCGGTACAAAGTCACTTGAGACTATTTCATCTAAGAAATTTGTTTGTGAACAATGTCAGTTTACCTTTTATCAGAACACCGCGGCGGCTGTAATGGTGGCAATCTGTTGTCAAGATGAACTGCTTGTTGCGACAAGAGCGAAAAACCCAGGAACAGGCATGTGGGATCTTCCTGGTGGTTTTGTTGACCCGGATGAATCTCTTGAAGATGCCGTGGTGCGCGAGTTACATGAAGAATTGAACATTACTGTCACAGGGGCAAGATATATATTTTCCAACAGTAATACCTATTTGTATAAGGATGTTGAATATAAAACCTGTGATGCTTTCTTTGTAGTTGAATTAGATAAAAAACCCATAGTTCAAGCACAAGATGATGTTGCCGCGGTCGAATGGGTAAAGTTGGCGGATGTAGATATTACCCGCTTTGCCTTTGAATCGGCCAAAAAAGCGGTTCTAAAATTACGTGAATAATTTTAATTCTTTAAAAGTGAAACAGTAAAATGTCTGATACTAATCATATTGTTATATTTAAATTTGAAACAACAGGTTTATCGCCCCAAATGGTTGATAAACCGATATAAAAAATGGCATGTTGGTTGATAAATTTCAGGCGTTAATGCACCCGGGGATGAGGGTCAGTTCTTTTATTGAAAACTTTACCGGTATCAGTAATCAAATGCTAGCAGAAGCGAATCCCTGTGCCGAGATAATAGGTAGCTTTTGTGATTTTATCGGCGCTGATAATCTTGTTGCCCATGACGTTTCCTTTGATAAAAGTTTTTTAGATTCTGAATTACAGAGAATATAAAGGTCTTATTAGGGACAAATTAGTTGTTTAATGCTCTTAGCAAAAAGAATCCTGCGCAATGCACTTAATCATAAGCTGGGGACTTTGGTTGATTATTGAAATATTAGAACAGAAGGGGGCTACCACCGAGCTTTATTCGATTCAGAAATGACAGCAAAGGTTTGGTCGGCTATGCTTGATAAAATTCAGCAGCATTATAAAATGGCAAGGGTTCCTTTCGCATTAGTGCAAAAGTTATGTAAAACCCCTGCTGCATCTGCACATAGGACGCTTTCAAACTGAAAATGACACTTACTCAAGAAAATGTTCAGGTTCCGAGTTACTCGTCAGATTGTTAGCGCTTTCTTTATCGGCTTGTTGAGCCTTTTTTTGATGCAATGCTTCAACCAGTCTTTGGTTTAATTTAGAAAAGTAAATATCTTCTTCCGCTTTTCCACGCAGCCGAATTTTTTCGGTAAAGTCACTCATAATGAATACTCCACGTCAGCAAATCTATTATTAATTCTTCTAGTATGGGTTTAGCTTATCCCATCTAAAACCGTGCTTATTTCCAGCCAATTAACCACTGTTTACCGTCCTTTAGCGAGCGCCAGTTAATATCATATTCTGCATGGTTAATGACCGCCTGCATAACACAACGTACTATTTTTTTATCCTCATTAAACTCAACCTCACTGACAATAAAATGTTTTTCTTTATTCAACACCGTTATTTTTGTCCATTTACTGTTGATTAATGATTTAGGGCTAACAGGATTAATATTTTTATTTATTTTTTCTCTGCTAACCATAATCTCATATTCCTTGTTTGTTGTTTATAATTTAGTGCCTTTGTTGATGATACGGTCATATTATATAAAAAGATCACCGCATTGAGCGCTAACAGGCAAAGAATCGAAAATGGCAGTTCTGAAGATCAGAGTCTTGCGCTAAGTAGGTGAACATATAAAATCAAACATTTTTGTAATTTAAGATCTCTACATATCAACTTGATACATTAATATGATATGAATCTACATGTTTGAAAACTTATGGATCGTTATTTATTGAGGATCAAAAACACGATTTAATATATCTGTTAATAATTTCACTTTATTAGCCTCTCGGGGCGACTTTTTTGCAACCAGTGATAAATTAAATGGATAGGTAAGTTGGCTGGGTTGAATAATCCTTATTTCTCCGCTATTTAGTTCATTCTGAATATAACTTTGAGGCATAAATCCGATGTAACAACCCGATAAAATCATCGCTTTTCGAGTATCAAATTGGTAAGACTTAGCCGCTAGATTTAATTTTTTAAGCTGCTCAATGCCTAATGAATCGATATCAATGCCAGGATGAATAGCAGGTACACTGGCGAGTTCCGCCGGACTGATTAAGGTATCGACTTTATTAAAAAAAGGGTGTGTTTTAGCACAGCAAAGATACACGGCTTCACTCATCAAGTGCTGGTAATGCAGCCCTTCGATATGCTGGTAATCGGGGAATAAACCGATATGTGCTTTATCTTTTAACAAGGATTTTTCAATATTAGAGATGGGCTCACTGTCTAAAACAAGGTGTAAGTTTGGAGAGTTTTTATGAATAAGTTGCACTACTTCGGCGAGTTTATTTTGTCTCGAGCGGTTTAACTGGTCATCGCACAAAATGACCAATTCACCATTTAACTCTTTACTTAAGGTACCCACCAGGCGAGAGAAATCATTCAGTGAATCAAATAAATTTATCACTGCCCGGTAGATTGTTTGCCCGTCTTCCGTTAACGAAAATCCACCTCGCCCCCGTAAACACAGCTTGAGCTTCATGCGTTCTTCTAAATTTGACATATGAATACTGATCGTCGAGCGAGTAATACCAAGGGCCGACTCCGCAGCCGAAAAGCCTCCATGTTCAACAACTGAAACAAAAATACGCAATAAGCGTAAATCATATTCAGCGAGCGGTTTAGGAATTATCGATGTTTTATTCAATGTTTTACTTCTCTCAAACTTATTGTTGAATGTTTTGTATTTAACATCAGTTGATATTGTTATTCAATAGACAAATATAAATTAGTTTAAAAAATCTTCAGCTTGTTTAAGTTGCGGATTAAGGCTCGCTAATAATGTTTAATATATAAAAATCAATTTGGAGATAACCATGCACGGAATACAAGACAGTCAATTAATCAAAACTTTTTCGTATATTGATGGTAGCTGGCACAGCAGTGAATCTTATTTTAATGTTACCAATCCTGCGACGGATGAAGTTCTCGTTAAAGTAAGTAATGCCGGTATTGTTGAGACCGAGCTTGCTGTAAAAGCAGCAAAAACCGCCTTAAAATCTTGGTCAGCAAAGTCAGCTAATGAACGCGGATCGTTAATGCGTAACTGGTTCAACTTAATGATCCAACACCAGGATGATTTAGCGCGCATCCTAACGCTTGAACAAGGTAAACCTTTTGCCGAAGCAAAAGGAGAAATAGGCTATGGAGCGGCTTTTGTTGAGTGGTTTGCTGAAGAAGGCAAGCGCGTTTACGGTGATACTGTTCCCGGACCATCGGGCGACAAGCGTATTGTTGTGATTAAGCAACCCGTTGGTGTGGTCGCCTCGATCACTCCCTGGAACTTTCCAAATGCAATGATTGCCCGAAAAGCCGCAGCGGCATTAGCAGCAGGTTGTACCTTCGTTGTTCGCCCCGCGACACAAACACCACTGTCTGCACTTGCAATGGCAGAGCTTGCAGAAAGAGCTGGTATTCCAGCAGGGGTATTTAACGTGGTGGTTGGTGAAGATGCGTCGGGTATAGGCAAAGTACTGACTCAGCACCCTGATATTGCTAAATTTACGTTCACCGGATCCACCAAAATAGGTAAACTGTTAATCGGCCAATGTGCGACTACGGTGAAAAAAGTGTCCATGGAACTGGGCGGAAATGCACCCTTTATCGTCTTTGATGATGCCGATATCGATGCTGCAGTCGAAGGCGCAATCGCCTCTAAATATCGTAATGCGGGACAAACCTGTGTGTGCACTAACCGCATTTTTGTGCAGAATACGATACTTGATTTATTCACAGAAAAATTTAGCGCTGCGGTAGCTAAATTGTCATTAGGTAATGGTTTAACCGACGGCGTCAATATTGGCCCGATGATTTCAAGCACCGCCGTTGATGGTGTGAGTAAACTGGTCGCTGATTCTGTTGCGCAGGGCGCAAAGATTATCTTAGGCGGACAGCGTGACAGTGCAGGTGATAATTTCTATCAGGCGACTATTTTGACCAATGTAAGTAATGATATGCCGGTTGCGCGCAACGAAATTTTTGGGCCTGTCTCACCAATTATTGCCTTCAACGATGAAGATCAAGTGCTTGCTATGGCAAATGACAGTGAATACGGGTTAGCCGCTTATTTTTACTCGCGAGATATCGGCCGCGTTTGGCGTGTTGCAGAAGGCCTCGAATATGGCATGGTGGGCATTAATGAAGGCATAATTTCAAATGCAGCAGCGCCCTTTGGTGGTATCAAGCAGTCAGGCAGTGGCCGTGAAGGCTCTAAATATGGATTGGATGATTATTTAGAAATCAAGTATTTATGTATGGGCGGCTTAAATAAGTAGCTTAAATAAATAACTTAAACAAGTAACGGTTTCTCCATTATTGTTGATTAAGTAATAAATAAAATATTAGGAACAAAATCATGTCAAACGAATCCTTACAAAATAGAAAAACACAAGTTATCGCACGTGGCCAGGGTAATACTTATCCAGTTTATGTCGATTATGCAAAAAATGCTGAAATTTGGGATGTTGAAGGCAACCGTTATATTGATTTTGGTGCCGGCATTGCGGTCTGTAACACCGGCCACAGCCACCCTAAAGTTATCAACGCAGTTAAACAGCAAGTCGATAAATTCAGCCATACCTGTGTGATGATTAATCCCTATGAAGTTGCCGTCGAGCTGGCTGAAAAATTAACTGCGCTAGCTCCCGGAAATTCACCTAAAAAAGCAATTTTTGTGACGACGGGTGCGGAAGCAGTAGAAAACTGTGTGAAGATTGCCCGTGCCCATACTGGTCGTCGTGGCGTAATTGCATTTAACGGCGGTTTCCATGGACGTACTAATTTGACCATGGCGCTAACGGGTAAAGTTAGTCCTTACAAAAATCTTTTTGGCCCATTCCCGGCAGATATCTTCCATGCCCCTTTCCCGATGGAGCACCATGATGTTTCGGTAAAAGATTCATTAAAAGCATTACAAAACTTATTCAAAGTAGATATTTGCCCAACTGATGTTGCTGCTATTATTGTTGAGCCAGTACAAGGCGAGGGTGGTTTTTACGCGGCGCCGACTGAGTTTTTACAAGCATTACGTAAACTTTGTGACCAGCATGGCATTGTTTTGATTGCCGATGAAATTCAGACTGGTTTTGGTCGTACGGGTAAAATGTTTGCCTTTGAACACGCGGGTGTTGAAGCTGATTTAATGACCATGGCAAAAGGGATTGCCGGTGGTTTTCCTCTTTCTGCGGTTGTAGGTAAAAGTGAAATCATGGATGCACCCTTACCGGGTGGCCTTGGGGGGACTTATGGTGGATCGCCGGTTGCATGTGCAGCGGCACTAGCTGTGCTAGAAGTGATCGAAGAAGAAAACCTTGTGCAACGTTCGGTGCAAATAGGTGAGCGCTTTAATCAACGTCTGAGTCAGCTTAAAGCGCAACGCCCTGATCTTATATTAGATGTGAGAAACCAAGGCGCGATGATTGCGATAGAGCTGGTAGAAAACGGTGACTCAGAGCAGCCCAATACAGAATTAACTCAAGCTATTATTGCTCATGCCGCTCAACACGGGTTAGTGCTCTTAGCCTGTGGTTTTTACGGCAATGTGATCCGTTTTCTGCCACCACTCACTATATCCGATGTAGTTGTTGAAGAAGGTTTAAATAACTTTACCGCGTTATTTGAAAGCCTAACAGCGAAGTCTGAAGAGAACCAAAAAGTAAGTTAATTAGTCTGTAAACCCTATTCGTAATGGATAGGGTTGTGTGTATAAGCAAAGAATAACTTGTCAATTAAATTTATAAAAAGCCATTATAGATAGGTAATACGTTGCGTGTTTATGATGGCTTTTTCTAACATCGATGCTTTTAGTCGAGCGACCTGCACCTATTTTCCATCTATTTAAATGCTAAAGCCCTCTGCGATAGTCTCAGGCTTATTCGAGCGCCGCAGTGTTGCAAGTAGTTTATGCTGCCAATAAAAAAATGTTAACCGCAATACGTCGCCAGCGTATTGTGAATTAACGTTATTAATTTTAAGGGTCACTCAGTTCAGTAGAGACTGATTAATCTCAACTGATGGATTGACAGCTCAGTTGGTAAATATCTTTTCGGCGCTCTTTAAGCATGCTATAAAAATCATCGCGATGGTTTATTTGCTCTTGAAAATTTATTGTTGCCATCACCACACCCGATTGGTCATCTAGGGTCTTTATAATACGGCCCGTTGGATCATAAATTGCGGACTCGCCGACAAACTCAAAGCCTGAACTACGACCTGAGGTATTACTGACGATAACGTAAAGTGTGTTATCAATCGCACGAGCCATAGAAAACAGTTTTAAAGCATGATCATGGGGCTTTTCCCAAGCACTTGAAACCGACAGTAATATACATCCGTTCAAAGTATACAATCTTGCCATTTCAGGAAAAGCAATATCCCAGCAAATCATCATGCCAATTTTGCCAAACTTTGTGTCAGCAATAACTAATTGATTGCCGGGGCTGAAAGTCTCCAGCTCAAACTCAGTGAGGTGAATTTTACGATAATTAGCAATTAAGATCCCCTGATCTGAAACTATGGCCTGTGAGTTATAGAGTGAACCAGAGACATCCTTTTCAATATAACCATAAACAATGTGCACCTGATACTGCTTAGCGAGGTTTGCTAAAAAGCGGAACTGGGCGCCCTCAACATCCATCGCAAAGCGCGCGGCATCGTTACCCAAAATAAAACCGCTTATCACTAACTCAGGCAGCACAATTAAGTCTAGTTGATTGTTATTTGTGCAGGCTTGCGTAATAGCTTGCTCGATAAGTAGCAAATTTTTTTCTACTTGGCCAGGTTGTGACGAAATTTGTAATGCCGCAACCTGAATTTTTTCAGTTAGTTGACTCATACTTCACAGACTACTTTTTG
>JBLHWW010000103.1:0-13287 GCA_047629075.1 Psychromonas sp.
CTACTTGCTTAACATAGTCGGCCTGTCACGCCGAATTCGAATTTTATTCGAATAAAGTTTATTAAAACAGTGATGCTATAACTGTAATACTACGTGGAGTGGTAGTTCAGTTGGTTAAGCTACTTGCTTAACATAGTCGGCCTGTCACGCCGAATTCGAATTTTATTCGAATAAAGTTTATTAAAACAGTGATGCTATAACTGTAATACTACGTGGAGTGGTAGTTCAGTTGGTTAGAATACCGGCCTGTCACGCCGGGGGTCGCGGGTTCGAGTCCCGTCCACTCCGCCAACAGTATTACAAAATAGCAATATTATTAGAAATAACAGGCCTGTCATGCCTGAGTTTGAATTTAAAATCAAACTAGCAGTGATATTTATGTGTAACCAACACATAAAGTGAAGAAAGCTGTAACACACTCGTGGAGTGGTAGTTCAGTTGGTTAGAATACCGGCCTGTCACGCCGGGGGTCGCGGGTTCGAGTCCCGTCCACTCCGCCAACTTCATACTTAGGTATGTAATGAACGATGTGTACAACAGTCAGTCTATAATGCAAGTTATAGAAAAATAAAAGATTTTCGCGGAGTGGTAGTTCAGTTGGTTAGAATACCGGCCTGTCACGCCGGGGGTCGCGGGTTCGAGTCCCGTCCACTCCGCCAATTTCCTTTTATCCATCTTAAATAAAAAATTCACAAAGCAGTCGTTCAGTTGATTACCTCTTATTTAAAATAAAGCCGACCAGTCACAGCAGAACTCACAGGTTCGAGTCCCGTTAACCAAGCCAATTTCCTTTTATCCCTATTAAGTAAAAATCCCCTATTACAATCATCTTAAATAAAAAATTCACAAAGCAGTCGTTCAGTTGATTACCTCTTATTTAAAATGAAGCCGACCAGTCACAGCAGAACTCACAGGTTCGAGTCCCGTTAACCAAGCCAATTTTCTTTTATTCCTATCAAGTAAAAATCCCCTATTACAATCACATTAAATAAAAAACATCATAGGGTAGTAATTCAGTTGGTTATAACAAACGCATTAAATTTATGATCAATGCCTTTAAAGGCAAAATTGACACTCATAAGTAGTAGTGATGATTAATGAACAATAAATCTGATTACTTAATTCAGGCGTTTGATATGATTTTTTTTGATAGGATATTTTGACAAAACATTGCCCAGGTTCCAAATGATCAACTGTACATCGGCGCTCGGAACTGAGCCTTTAGGCTCGGCATTTGTTATTTTTCTGATATAGCATATTGATACCAAATGTAGCCAAGCGTGGAATGTTTTTAGCAGTGATGTAGAGAGAGAGTGTAAACACTCTGTTCAAGATATTGAATCGACATCATAAGGTTTGATTAATGGAATTCGGTAGGGTGCGCTGCGCGCACCACAAGCAGCTAAAATCCCTGCGCAGAGCGCCACCTACATGTTCTATCGCCAATGTATTGAACAAGTGTGGGCACGCATTATTTTGCATTTAAAGATTATGAACACATAGCTGAACCGGTTAGTCGAGGATAGAATAACGTTAGGCATCAACTAGAACAGGTAAAAACGCTCTGTAAAGGGAGTGATAAATCTGATCACTTAATTAATGCTTTTGGTATGATACGATTAATATTGTGATCTCTTTTTTTGGAAATACGACTTCAGCCTTCTATAACGTACTTAAAATTACATTTAAAAACATAAAAACATAAAACAGAGTAATCAGTCTTGCGGATTAATCACAATGACTATCAGAAATTAGCAATTGGCGTTAATCCATTAACGCCAATCCTCCTGTTTTCTTATCGTTTTTTCCGGATTTTTCAGTAGAATTACCATGATACAACTTAAATTTAAGCCTTATATTAGTGGCTGAATCTGAATTTTTTATAGCTTCCTCTTCAGATATTTTCCCTGCAATGGTGAGATCAAATAATGCACCATCAAATGTTTGCATTCCTAGCCCTTTTGATTTTTCCATCACATCTTTCAACAAACCAAAGTCACCACGCTTAATCATATCGCGTATCGTTAGGCTGCCCATCATAACTTCAATAGCCGCACAACGTTTGCCATCAACCGTTGGGATTAAGCGTTGAGATATAAAAGATTTCAAGTTATTACCTAAATCACTTAACAGCTGAGTACGACGATCTTCTGGAAAGAAGTTAATAATACGATCCAATGCCTGGTTAGCATTATTCGCATGTAGTGTTGAAATAGCTAAGTGCCCGGTTTCTGCAAAGGCTAATGCGTGCTCCATTGTTTCCCTATCGCGGATTTCACCAATTAAAATAACATCGGGTGCCTGACGCAGAGTATTTTTTAAGGCGGCATGAAAACTGCGCGTATCGACCCCGACTTCACGCTGATTGACGATACTTTTTTTGTGCTGGTGTACAAACTCAATAGGATCTTCAATGGTAATAATGTGGCCTGAGACATTAGTATTTCGGTAATCGATTAATGCCGCTAATGAGGTCGATTTACCCGAGCCTGTTGCGCCGACAAATAACACTAAACCTCGTTTAGCCGTAATCACATCTTTAAGTATGTCCGGGAGCCCTAAGTCATCAAGGCTAGGAATCTCAATTTTAATATTACGCGCAACGATTGAAACTTCATTACGTTGTTTAAAAACATTAACCCGAAAGCGTCCAACTTTGGAAATAGAGATCGCTAAGTTCATTTCCAGCTCTTGCTCAAATGCTATTTTTTGTTCACTATCCATAATAGAAGCGGCTATTTCAGCAACTTCTCCTGATCGAAAAGGGGTATCCGTTAAAGGTTCTAATGTGCCTTGAAATTTAGCTGAAGGGGGAGCCCCCGTTGACAGGTAAAGATCCGAGCCATCTTTGCTCGACAAGATATTAAGCATCTCTTCAAATTCCATCTGTAACTCCTAAATTAAAAATTATTTGTTAGCCATAATAATTAAATTATAAAGAAGCCTTGCCAATTAACAACGTTAAAGCTCTATATTTTTTTTCCTTCTGGCTCAATAAAATAAGGGTATATAACTAAATTACTTACCTAGAGCCTGTTGACCATTCGAGTACTAATTTTGTTCAATCTAAAAGTGTTCTGAGCAAGGTATGGGGAATGAAGCATCGTTATTTTATGTGAATGACCAATCACGCAGCGCAGGACGCTTTTAGATGAACCCGAAGGGCAGCATTTATGCGCACTTTCTACGGCGTTATCGCCTGCTTATGTAGAATAACTACACCAAACAGGCTCATCCTTGTATAACGCATGTACAAATTGCGGTAAAAATGCACACCACAGGCCAACAGACCCTAAGATTAACTCTCTTCATTGATGGTAAATGTAAAGGTGGTTATTTTATCTTGTGAGCGCGCAGAAACATTTCCACCATGGATTTTAGCGATAGATTGAGTGATGGCCAGACCAAGCCCAACACGTTCGAGTGAGCAGCATGTCCTGGCTTTATCTGAACGGTAAAAACGCTCAAACAAATGTGGTAATTCATCCTCAGGAATAGTCAGACCAGAATTAACAACATCAACGATAACACTTTCTTTAATTTTCGAAATATTAATGGCTATTTCACTGCCCTCAAAGCTATGGTAAATCGCATTAGAAAGTAAGTTACTAAAGGCACGGCGTAACATTAATTTATCGCCCATCACTTCCGCTTCTCCTTGTGATATCAGCTTAATATTACGATCTTCTGCGAGCGCATCATAAAATTCAAAGAGATCTTCAATCTCCTGCTCCAGTAAAATAGGCTCAGCTGAAAGTGTAATCAGTGCATTTTCAGTTTTCGCTAAAAACAACATATCTGAAATCATTTTACCCAAGCGTTGAAATTCTTCTGCATTAGAGCCTAGCGTCATTAAATATTCATTTTTACTTCTGGGCTGTGATAATGCGACTTGAGTCTGCATCATTAAATTATTGATAGGACTGCGCAGTTCATGAGCAATATCAGAAGAAAAATTTTCTAAACGCTGAAACGCTTCTTCTAGTCGCGCCAGCATAGAGTTGAGGGTTTCTGATAACCCCGCAATTTCAACCGGCAAATTATCTACGGGCATGCGCTGTTTAATATCTTTACCTGACACTAAGGTAGCTTGTTTCGATAATACTTTTAAGGGCCGTAATCCGTGGCAAGTAACAAACCACTGCAATAGCGCACTGAGAAGTACGCCAATCACGATAAATTTGAGTAACACATTATTTAAATTGGCTAAAAAATCACGATGATGATTAATATTAAGCGCGAGTGTAACCACTACGGATAAGTCGTTATCGTTGGAATCTTTTAATGTAAAGCGGAATTGCTTGCCTCGATAAAAATTATCTTTATCTTGCCACTCTAATAAATTGTTTTTTAGGTTTTCCAGTTTTTCTGGCCGAGACTCTCTTCCGCCTACTTGAAAATTATACATTGGTCTAAGTTTTTCGAAATCGTAATCAATAAAACTCTGTGTATTTCCATTTAAAATACTATCGGGAAAGCGAATGTTATCAGAGATATAAAGTACTATTTTATCATCTGGGTTATCTATTTTAATGGCAATTCCTTCCAATTTTTCCATCTTACCTGCAATTTTAGAAAAGTCTTTATTGAGCTGAGTTCTGGCAATAAGCTCTTTCATCATATGCGCTTTATTATTTAGTATAAAAGTATCTTCTCTTAAAAAATAACCGATAATTTCATACTTTAAACACCAGGATAATAAGCATAGGATAACAATCGCGACCATCGTAAAAAACCAGGTAAGACGGAGAGTTAAAGAGCGTTGCAGGATCATACTTACTCCAGAAAAAAGTTAATAGGCTTTATATAAGCGCTTAATAAAAATAATGCACCTGTTAAGTAACAAGGTTAAGTTACAAAGTTAAGTGCAACGTTAAGCGATAAATATCGTAGTTGAAAATCAAAGTGTAACCTTATCAAATTAAACAAGGGAGCATTATTTACTAAGATGACAAAGATGTCATCTTAGTGTTGGTTTCTGGTCATCTAGTAGGGGCTATTATTGTCGGGTAGCAAATAAAGATGCTAAACAACTTACTCAAGGAAGCTAAAATGAAATCAATTAAAAATGTAATACTCGCATCAGCAATGGTAATTTTAAGTGCAAATGTTTTTGCTGGAAGCACAGTTTATGGGAATTATAGTCAGTACCATGAGAATAAAGTCATTAAAACTCAGGTGGTTGATACTAAAAGCAACGCTTATTCACTTGCCTTTGAAAAATCAGAGCAGCTTAGCGCAAAGTCTGGCAGTGAATTAAGTGATGAATTGGCGTTATCATTAAGTTCTTTTAGAGAGAAAAATAGTGTAACTTTGAATGATAATGCATATATTACTGTTCAAGAGTCGATGAATACTCAGGGTGATCTTGTTTACACGGGTATGCTAAATGTAGATTACAGCTATTCTCAAGCCAATCAATCCAATTAAGTAAAAGACCTGATGATCTGATATTTAGTATTACTCTTTTGCTCTGCAAGCAGTAAAAACAACCCGGCCTTATTATAAGCTGGGTCGTTTTGTGTTAATTATACGCATCACGGGCACTTTAGCCTTATATGACAACTGAGAGGGAAATATGAGGTTACTGATTGTAGAAGATGAAAAAAAAACCGGAGAATACCTTAAAAAAGGGCTGACAGAATCCAGCTTTAGAGTGGATTTAGCAGTCAACGGGATTGACGGCCTGCATCAGGCGATGAGCGAAGAATATGATCTCATTATTTTGGATGTAATGTTACCCAAACTCAATGGTTGGCAGGTTTTGCAAACATTACGCAGCAGCACAATCGATATTCCGGTATTAATGCTGACCGGACGAGATCAAATAGAAGATCGGGTCAAAGGATTAGAGTTAGGAGCCGATGATTATCTGGTGAAGCCTTTTGCTTTTGTAGAGCTGCTTGCTCGTATCCGTAATATCCTAAAAAGAAACAGCCCATCAAGTAAAGATGAAACCACTATCCAAATAGAAAACTTACAATTAGATCTGCTGCGCAGGCGGGTTTATCGAGATAGTGAAGCCATCAACTTAACGGCAAAAGAATTTTCTCTTCTGGAATTGTTGATGCAGCGTAAGGGAGAGGTATTAAGCCGCTCACTGATTGCATCTCAAGTCTGGGATATGAATTTTGACAGCGATACCAATGTTATTGATGTGGCCATTAGACGACTGCGTAATAAGGTTGATAAACCTTTTGAGCCAAAACTGATCCATACCATACGCGGTATGGGTTACGTGTTGGATATTATTGATGAGACTGAAGAGCTTTAGAAAATACAATGCTGCTCATAGCAAACAGCATTTGATATACCTCAAAATGCTCAGCATATTAAGGTCTGAAAGATACTATTCACCCCAATAGTCGCGCAATAGGCATATTGAGGTAGAAAAGCCACTATTCACCGCAAGAGTCGCACAATAGGCATATTGAGGTAGAAAAGGCACTATCCACCCCAAAAGTGGCACAATTAGTATATTGAGGTAGAAAAGGCACTATCCACCCCAAGAGTCGCCCAATTGGCATATTGAGGTAGAAAAGGCACTATTCACCCCAAGAGTAGCGCAATAGGCATATTGAGGTAGAAAAGGCACTATCCACCCCAAGAGTCGCGCAATAGGCATATTGAGGTAAAAAAAGTGCTATCCGCCCCAAGAATCACGCAAGGCAACGGTACGGTTAAAAACCAGCCGTTTGAGTGATGAATCTTTATTATCGGCACAGAAGTAACCCTCACGCTCAAATTGGTAAGCTTTCTCTGCCTGTGCATCACTAAGACCTGACTCCACAAAACCGTGTTTTACCACTAAAGCGTTTTGATTGAGCACTTCGTGTATATTTTCTGCGCCAGCAGGGTTTTCAACCACAAACAAAGGCTCATAGATTCGAAACTCTGCAGCTTGGTTTTCAACCGCACTAACCCAATGGATCACGCCTTTCACTTTACGCCCATCCGTTGGATTGTTACCCAGCGTTTCAGGATCGTAAGAGCAGTGGATTTCAGTGATTTCACCCGCATCGTCTTTAATCACCTGGTCAGCTTTAATAACATAAGCATTACGTAAACGTACTTCTTTACCCAAGACTAAACGTTTATATTTTTTATTCGCTTCTTCTCTAAAATCAGCACGGTCAATAAAAATTTCGTGTGAGAAAGTGACTGTTCTTGTTCCCATACTTTCATCTTTTGGATGTACAGCCGCGATTAATTTTTCTGTTTTATTTTCGTCATAATTGCTAATAATCACTTTAACAGGATCAATAACAGCCATTGCCCGAGGCGCATTAGCTTCAAGATTTTCACGTACGCAAGCTTCTAGTGATGCCAGTTCAACGGTATTTTCCTGTTTAGTTACACCAATACGTTTACAAAATTCACGAATAGCCGCGGCCGGGTAACCACGACGGCGCATACCTGAGATTGTTGGCATACGCGGATCATCCCAGGCACTTATAATTTCCTCTTCAATTAACGCATGTAATTTACGTTTAGAGGTTAAAGTATATTGTAAATTAAGGCGGGAAAACTCAATTTGACGCGGTTTACAGGTAATACTGATATTAGCTAATACCCAATCATATAAAGGACGGTGATCTTCAAATTCAAGCGTACACAGACTATGGGTAATGCCTTCAAGCGCATCCGAAATACAATGGGTAAAGTCGTACATTGGATAGATACACCATTTATCAGCCGTTTGATGATGATGCGCAAAACGAATGCGGTAAAGAACCGGATCGCGCATTTTCATATTCGGTGATGCCATATCAATTTTTGCCCTCAGCATCATAGAGCCTTCGGCAAACTCACCAGCGCGCATACGCGCAAAAAGATCTAAACTTTCTGAGATAGGGCGATTTCTAAAGGGACTGTCTTTACCCGCGGTCATTAAGGAACCTCGATATTCTCGAGTTTGTTGTGCATCGAGCGCACAAACATAAGCTTTATCTTTTTTAATTAACTCAACAGCAAAATCATATAACTGTTCAAAATAGTCAGATGAGTAATGTATATCATCCGCCCATTCAAATCCTAACCAACGCACATCCTTTTCAATAGCGGCAACATAATCCGCATCTTCTTTTACGGGATTAGTATCATCAAAACGCAGATTGCAAAGCGCATTAGGGTAATCTTCTGCAAGTCCAAAATTTAAACAGATAGATTTAGCATGACCTATATGCAAATAACCATTCGGTTCCGGCGGAAAGCGTGTGTGTATCACCTGGTGTTTACCACTTTGTAGATCCGAGTCGATGATGTTACGAATAAAATTGCTTGGCGCAGTGTCAACCTGAGTCATTGCTTACCTCTAAATAAATATAAATCGAAAAATAGCATTAATCATCTTATATTCTACGGCTAACCTCAAGGGAAATAAGCAGCAAAAGAGCAACAATAAATTCAAAGGGGGAAAAAGCACTGCGAAGAGTGCTTTTTGATGGTAATCGGGGCTATTTATTCCTCGAAGCGTGTTATCAGAGGTTCATACCCAAACTACAGGAAGATCCAGATAGCCGCATCTTCAAATGATTTGGGTATATATATAATTAGCTATTTCTCTGCCCTGCCGACAGATAAATAGTTCCCAGTGATAGCCAGTCTTTATTTAACCGCTTTAATACGATCCGCTATACTTTCTGCCTGCGGACCAATAATAACTTGTAAGTTATCATCGCCTATTTTAACGACTCCCATCGCGCCTAACGCTTTAAGATCGACCTCACGAATCAGACTGCGATCTTTAAGTGTTAAACGTAAGCGTGTAATGCAGGCGTCAATAACCTCAAGGTTATCTCGTCCACCCAATGCAATAACATATTGCGCCGCCAATTCCCCGGCATCTTCAGATGCTGATGTGGTTGATCCATTCACCTCGTCATCTTCACGGCCGGGTGTTTTAAGATTCAGACCTTTAATTAAGGCCAGAAAAACGAAGTAGTAGATTGCGAAGAAAGCAACACCCTGTACCAACAGCATGTACCACTGTTTAGCCAATGAATTTTGTGAGGAAAGCACCATATCCACCAGGCCAGCTGAGAAACCAAAACCTGCCATCCACTCCATTGAAGCTGCAATATACAGTGAGAGACCGCTTAATAATGCATGAATCACATATAAAATCGGTGCTGCAAACATAAAGGAGAATTCCAGCGGTTCTGTGACACCCGTAAAGAAAGAAGCTAAAGCAGCCGCCAGCATAATCGAAGCCGTTTTTGCTTTATTTTCAGGTTTAGCTGTTTTGTAGATAGCCAATGCCGCGCCGGGAAGGCCAAACATCATAATAGGAAAGAAACCGGCCTGATACATTCCCGTTTTACCGAGAATTGCGGTACCTGCATCTAATGATGACTGGCCACCTAAAAAGTTGGGAATATCATTAATACCTGCAACATCAAACCAGAATACAGAGTTAAGTGCATGGTGGAGACCTACAGGGATTAATAAACGGTTAAACAATCCGTAAATACCGGCTCCAATTTCACCCATTCCTGAAATGGTTTCACCAAAATTTTGTAGACCGGAAAATATAACCGGCCATATAAACATCAGCACGAATGACACAAAGATCATCACGACAGAGACGACTATTGGCACTAAACGACGGCCGGAAAAGAAAGCCAATGCCGAATGCAGTTCAACATTTGAGAATTTATTATACAGTTCAGCTGAGAAAATACCGACCAAGATACCCACAAATTGATTGTTAATTTTATTGAAGGCAAAAGGGACGTCCGCAGGTGCAATACCTTGAATTTGTGCAACCGCAGCAGGAGAAAGCAGCGTAGTGACAACCAAGAAACCGACTAAACCTGACAGCGCTGCTGCACCATCTTTATCTTTTGACAAACCGTAAGCAACACCCACCGCAAATAACATCGACATGTTATCGATCACCGCCGCCCCAGCTTTAATAAGGAATGCAGCTAACGCTGAATCTCCCCCCCACCCGTTTGGATCGATCCAATAACCCAGACCCATTAAAATTGCCGCAGCAGGAAGCACTGCAACAGGCACCATTAATGCGCGCCCTACTTTTTGCAAATAACCAAGAATATTCATATTAACTCTCCTTTATTTTATGAACTAATCATTTTAGTGTTAGGTTTTTTTATGTTTAATTGTTTAATACCAAATCCATTCTTTTTCTGTTTATTTATACTGATTATTGGGATAGTTATAAGTATTTTATAAAATATTTAATGTAGCCATCACAATCTGCAAAATGGACTTTTCTGTGTTTATATTTTCAATACCGCTTTAAATGCCAAATACCAAATACCAAATACCACGGGCATTTAAAGCGACGTTCCCCAAAAAAATCAAAAATTTAATCCGCTACGGCCACTTTCTTTCTTTTATCGGATTCTATCGAACTTATTTCGCATCGCAAACTTACATCCTAACTTTTGTGATCAAAATCACTTATTAAGCATCTTTATTAGCCATTTAGATAGCAATAAAGCGCAACTTAATTTACGCTACGCATTAACTATACAAACAATTTTAATATACGGAGTAAAAAATGCGTTTAATTCCTCTTGAAACAACAACTGATGTCGCCTTCTGGTCTGCTCGTTACATTAGCGATGCAATTAATAAATATTCACCCACCAAAGAACGACCTTTTGTATTGGGTTTACCAACCGGTGGCACGCCACTGGAAACTTACAAACGTCTTATAGAACTTTATAATCAAGGCGAAGTCAGTTTTGAAAATGTCGTTACCTTTAATATGGATGAATATGTTGGTCTCGAACCTGAGCATCCTCAAAGCTATTATCATTTCATGCATCAAAATTTTTTCAGCCAGATTGATATCCAAATAGAAAATACTCACCTACTTAACGGGCTTGCAGATGATCTGCAAGCCGAATGCCTGCGTTTTGAAAAAAAGATTAAGTCTTACGGAAAAATCAATTTATTTATCGGTGGCGTTGGTGCAGATGGCCATATCGCTTTTAATGAACCCGCATCCTCGTTAGCTTCGCGTACACGTGTAAAAACATTAGCCTCGAATACACGGATAGCTAACTCACGTTTTTTCAACAACGATATTAACCAAGTGCCTAAATTGGCATTAACCATTGGTGTTGGCACTTTATTAGAGGCCGCAGAAATATTAGTCCTAGTCACCGGTCACCATAAAGCACAGGCACTTGAAGCGGCTATACAAGGTAATGTAAACCACCTTTGGACCGTTACTGCTTTACAACTTCATCCAAAAACGATCATTGCATGTGATGCAGCATCGACAATGGAACTGAAAGTTAAAACATTAAAGTACTTCACTGAATTAGAAAGCGACAATATAGGCTATTTATAAACGTCATTAATCACAGCAGGTATTTAATCCAAGTCAAATGGATGGAAAAGTTTCTAGTAAGCAATTTTTAATTATAAAATAAAAAAAACATTGGTTTTAATATAGAACTTACTGGATTGGCTATCATATCCTGAGCACAAAAGTTGGATTAAACAGTAAAAAACGGCAATATCTCCCGGCACGATTTGAACAGGGCACTTATATTAAATGGAGAAGTTTACAATGTACGCATTCACAAATTGTAAAATTTATACAACAGACGCAGTGCTACTGGAACATGCTGTGATCGTAAAAAATGATAAGATCGACGGTGTGATACCGATTGCAGATCTCAGTTCAGCGATCAAAAAGATTGATCTTCTTGGTGCTAACCTTTCGCCCGGATTTATCGATCTACAGCTGAACGGTTGTGGTGGTGTTATGTTTAATAATGAGATAACAGAAAAAACACTTGCGATAATGCAGTCTACTAATCTTAAATCGGGCTGTACTAGCTACCTGCCAACACTTATCAGCTCGTCGAATGAAGATATGAGAACGGCACTTAAAGTGACCCGGGATTATATAAATAAAAAGCCAAACGAAGTATTAGGCTTACATCTAGAGGGTCCTTATTTAAGCATAGAGAAAAAAGGGATCCATCGCCCCGAATATATCCGCAAAGCTGATATCACTATGTTAGATCTTATTTGCCAAAATGCAGATATCGTCAGCAAAGTGACACTTGCACCGGAAAAAAACTCTCTTGAGGTGATCCAACGGCTTAGTAAAGCCGGGATTGTTGTTGCGATAGGTCATACCAACGCCACCTACGCACAGGCAACAGTGGCTATTGATAACGGAGCCACCTTTGCAACTCACCTGTTTAATGCCATGACGCCAATGACAGGTCGTGAACCAGGCGTCATTGGGGCGATTTATGATAAAAATATTTATGCTGGGATTATTGTCGATGGTTTCCATGTGGCATACGAAAATGTTCGTATTTCGAAAAAAATAATGGCTGAAAAACTGATTTTAGTCACCGATGCCACAGCCCCCGCCGGGGCCAATATTGAACAATTTGATTTTGTCGGCACCACGGTGTATTACAAAGACGGGAAATGTTTCGCCGCCGATGGTACACTGGGCGGCTCTGCCTTGACCATGATTGAAGCCATTGAAAAAAGTGTCAAGTTTGTTGGAATTGAACTTGCAGAAGCCCTTCGCATGGCAACTTTATACCCTGCGAGGGCAATGTCGATTGCAAATAAAATCGGCAGTATAAAATCGGGCAATATTGCTAATTTAGCCATTTTTAGCAGCGATTATAAGGTGACCGGTACAGTGCTCAATGGAGTATATAAAGCATCTTAAAAAGTATTTAAAAATCAATAGATAGTGCCTATTGGAGCGGTTTAGACCAGGTAATGAATGTCTGAATCGATGGATATCATCCATCTCAGCAATAGTGCTAACAAACGAATTAATAACCCATCCAATAACAATATGCTACGCTCAAACTTGCAGCTCGACAGGGTTAATTTTAACAGGCAACCGGATCATCTTTTTAATTCGTTTGCGAGTATATTAAGGATCGGTAAATAACGATGGAACAAAATAATCAGCAAGCGGATTCCGTCATTGCCAACGTTGATCATATTAAACAGCTAAACAGTGCAACGATTTACAAAGTAATCGAGAAAAACGCCCCTATTTCTCGCGTTAAAATTGCCAATGTAAGCAAACTAGCACCGGCCAGCGTGAGCAAAATCACCCGTCAACTTCTTCAACAGGGCATTATTTGCGAGACCGCACGACAAGCTTCAACCGGCGGGCGTTGTGCGATTTCACTGGCACCTAATACGGATAATATTCATGTCCTTGCGATTAAAATAGGACAAAAAACATTATCTTTAAGTGGTTATAACTTAGCGGCTGAAAAGTTGACTACAAAAAAAATCAAGATAAAGGCTGAA
>JBLHWW010000104.1:0-13170 GCA_047629075.1 Psychromonas sp.
CGGGTTTGTTGAAGCTAACGAGTTATTTACCTGCCGGTCGAATATTATTGTGACCGATGGTTTTAGTGGCAATATTGCACTGAAAAGTTGTGAAGGTATGGGGAGAGTCTTCAGCAAACAACTGGATAAAGCGATAAATTCAAGTTTATACAGTAAGTTACTGGGTAAATTATTAAGACCCATATTAAAAAAGCAATTAAAACATTTGCACCCGGATATGTATAATGGCGCAAGTTTAATTGGATTACGTGGTATTGTTGTAAAAAGTCATGGCAGCGCCAACGAAATTGCATTTACCTGCGCTATTGAGCATGCCATAGAAGAGATTCAATGGCAGATTCCTGCAAGTATTTCAGAAAAGTTAGAAACTGTATTATCAGAGCGAGATGGTTTATTACATGAATAGCAAAATTATAGGTACTGGTGGTTATTTACCAGTAACAGTGCGTAGTAACGATGATTTAGAAAAAATGGTTGATACTAGTGATGAATGGATCACAACACGCACTGGCATTAAAGAGCGTCGCATTGCCAATCAACAAGAGACAATTGCCTTTATGGGTAAAGTCGCTGCTGTGCAAGCGTTGCAAGCAGCCAATTTAACCGCTGAAGATTTGGATCTGATCATTGTAGGGACAACAAGTAACCATAATGCATTCCCTTCTGCCGCCTGTGAAATACAAAATTTATTAGGTATATATGATATACCTGCCTTTGATATTTCAGCCGCTTGTGCCGGTTTCACCTATGCATTAAGTGTTGCTGATAACTTTATTAAAGCCGGTAGTGCAAAAAATGTATTAGTTATCGGGGCCGATAGCTTGGCGGGTACTTGTGATCCAACGGATCGTTCAACTATCATTTTATTTGGTGATGGTGCAGGTGCGGCTGTTGTGAGTGCCACTGAAGATGAAGGTATTTTATCAACCCATATTAATGCTGACGGCCGTTTTGGTGAGTTGCTGAAATTACCCAATGCACAACGTGGTAATCCTCAATCAGTTGATCAAGCTTACTTATCAATGTCCGGTAACGATGTTTTTAAAGTTGCTGTTAAAAAATTAAGCCAAGTCGTTGTTGATACACTGGCTGCCAATAATATTGAAAAAGAGCAACTAGACTGGTTAGTCCCACATCAGGCTAATAAGCGTATTATTACTGCGACCGCAAAAAAATTGGGTATGTCCATGGATCAAGTTATTTTAACACTTGAAAATCAGGGGAATACCTCTGCCGCATCTGTCCCACTCGCCTTAAATGAGGGAGTACGTTCAGGGAAAATAAAACCCGGCCAGTTAATCTTATTAGAAGCATTTGGCGGTGGATTTACCTGGGGCTCAGCGTTAGTGCGCATGTGAATCAATTAAAATTAAAACTATTCAGCACCTTATGGCTATACGTAGTGGTTTACAGGTGCTAAAAAATGTAGAGGTTTATAGGCGTTAAAAGTTCCATAGTTCGAATATATAACTTTTTATGCGGAAATACTCAACGCTAGAAAGGTGCTTAATACAATATCTAGTTTTGATCATTTCATTAACCGTTATAAGTGCGTATTGAGTAGCTACGAAAAATTAACCATTATCAGGAAATATAAAAGATGACAAACTTTACATTTGCTTTCCCCGGCCAAGGCTCGCAACATGTCGGCATGTTGGCTGAGCTTGCACAATCTTATCCCGTTGTAGTTGAAACGTTTAAAGAAGCAAGTGATGTACTAGGTTACGATCTTTGGAATCTTGTTCAACAGGGCCCGGCGGAAACATTAAACCAAACAAATAAAACGCAACCCGCTTTATTAACGGCTTCCGTTGCACTTTGGCGCGTTTGGGCACAGGAAAAGGGCCCAACACCTTTTGTTATTGCAGGTCATAGTTTGGGTGAATACTCGGCATTAGTCTGTGCCGGGGTGATTGAATTTAAAGATGCCGTTAAATTGGTTGAATTACGCGGACAGCTAATGCAACAAGCTGTTCCTGCAGGCACCGGTGCAATGTCTGCCATTATCGGTTTAGATAATGATAAAATTGCCGAATGTTGTTTGCAAGCTGCACAGGGGCAAGTTGTTTCGCCAGTTAACTTTAATTCACCGGGTCAAGTGGTTATTGCGGGTAATAAAGAAGCCGTTGAGCGTGCTGGCATTTTATTAAAAGAAGCTGGCGCAAAACGTGTACTGCCTTTGCCCGTCAGTGTTCCATCGCATTGTGCCTTGATGAAACCCGCTGCGGAAAAATTGGCCGTTGCACTACAATCTATCCATTTTAATGCCCCCAAAATTGCTGTCGTTAATAATGTCGACGTGATTGCCGAAAGTGACGTTGAAAAAATTAAAGATGCGCTTGTTCGCCAATTATTTTGTCCGGTGCGTTGGAGTGATATTGTTGAAAAAATGGCATGCGATGGCATCACAATACAAGTCGAAGTGGGGCCTGGTAAAGTATTAAGTGGTTTGGTGCGTCGTATCAATAAGAGTTTAACGGCACAAGTTATTAACGATAGTGCGACGCTTGAAAAAGCATTACTTGCAGTTAAAGGAGAATAAAGATGAGCATGCAAGATAAAGTTGTATTAGTGACGGGTGCCAGTCGTGGTATTGGTCGCGCAATTGCAGAGCATTTTGTTGCATTAGGTGCAACTGTTTTAGGGACGGCAACCAGTGAAAATGGCGCCAATGCGATTAGCGACTATCTTGGCGAAGCAGGTAAAGGTTTTGTCTTAAATGTGACAGATAATGACTCAATTGCTGCACTATTTGCTGATATTAAAAAACAATATGGCGCGGTGGATATACTGGTCAATAATGCTGGGATCACGCGTGATAATTTATTAATGCGCATGAAAGATGATGAGTGGAATGACATCATTGGTACTAACTTGACGCCTATTTTTAAAATGAGTAAAGCGGCTATCCGTGCAATGATGAAAAAACGTCAGGGCCGCATTATTAATGTCGGTTCAGTGGTCGGTACGATGGGAAATGCGGGACAAACTAATTACGCTGCGGCTAAAGCAGGTGTGATTGGTTTTACTAAATCCTTAGCGCGTGAAGTTGCAAGTCGCGGTATTACGGTTAATACTGTGGCGCCAGGTTTTATTGAAACGGATATGACTAAAGCATTAACGGACGAGCAACGTGCTGCGACTTTATCTGCGGTGCCTGCCGGTCGCCTCGGAGACCCCAAAGAGATTGCAGCAACAGTTGCATTTTTAGCCTCGGATGGCGCAGCTTATATAAACGGTGAAACCATCCATGTAAACGGTGGTATGTATATGGTCTAATTCTGGCTGTATATTTACATTGGATAGTTAAAAAATGGGCATTTAGACAAGTTTTGGCTAATATCTTTAAAAATAATTTTTAACTAGTGGTACAATGCTCCAAATTAAACGTAATAGCATATATTGTTGTTATTACCATTAGCGCAACTGCGTAATACACAAAGGAAAATAACCATGAGCAATATCGAAGAACGCGTAAGAAACATCATAGTTGAGCAACTTGGTGTTCAACTAGACGAAGTTAAAAACGAAGCTTCTTTTGTTGACGATCTGGGTGCTGATTCTCTAGATACTGTTGAGCTTGTAATGGCTCTTGAAGAAGAGTTTGATACAGAAATCCCAGACGAAGAAGCTGAGAAAATCACCACTGTTCAATCAGCTATCGATTACGTTGTAAATAACGGTTAATCATTGTTTTTAAATAATAAAGTCTTTCTAAAGGCGGTCTTTTGACCGCCTTTTGTGTATCCACTGTACAGCGTTTAAACGAATAATTATACTAACTAAATTAACACTTAAATTTTATCTTTAAATGAGTATTTATTTAGTCTAATTTATGCATATTAGGAGAAGTTATAATGTCAAAAAGAAGAGTTGTTATCACTGGCTTAGGGATGATATCACCCGTAGGCAACACGGTTGATAAGTCATGGGAAGCGGTTAAATCAGGGAAAAGTGGTATCTCAAATATTGATTCTTTCGATACAACACTGTTTGCTACAAAATTTGCTGGTTTGATTAAAGACTTTAATGTCGAAGAATATATGCCGCGTAAAGAAGCCCGTAAAATGGATCTGTTTATTCAGTATGGCATTGCTGCTGCGGAACAAGCATTTCAAGACTCTGGGATCCTTGTAACCGCGGAAAATGAAGATCGAATTGGCGTTGCTATCGGATCTGGCATTGGCGGTTTAGGGTTAATTGAGAAAAACAAAGACAGTTTTTCTCAAAGTGGTCCGCGTAAGATAAGCCCATTTTTTGTCCCTTCAACCATCATTAATATGATCTCTGGACATGTATCAATCAATAAAGGTCTAAAAGGTCCAAATATTGCGGTCACCACTGCGTGTACAACTGGAACACACAGTATCGGTTTGGGTGCGCGTATGATCCAATATGGTGATGCTGACATAATGATTGTTGGCGGTGCAGAAAAAGCCTCAACGGAATTGGGCATGGGCGGTTTTGGTGCTGCACGCGCTTTATCGACACGTAATGATTCTCCTGAAACAGCAAGCCGTCCCTGGGACAAAGATCGTGATGGTTTTGTACTGGGTGATGGCGCAGGCGTATTAGTGTTAGAAGAATATGAACATGCCAAAGCGCGCGGTGCAAAAATTTATGCAGAATTTGTTGGTTTTGGTATGAGTGGCGATGCCTACCATATGACTTCACCTCCGGCTGACGGCGCAGGCGCTGCTGCGGCAATGAGAAGTGCCCTTAAAGATGCTAAAATTAATGCTGCTGATATTCAATATATTAATGCCCATGGTACCTCTACACCAACGGGTGATCTCGCTGAAAACCAAGCAGTAAAAACTGTTTGGGGCGATGCAGTTAACAATGTAATGATGAGTTCAACAAAATCAATGACCGGACACCTTTTGGGTGCCGCTGGTGCAATTGAGGCTATCTTTAGCGTACTGGCTTTAAAATATCAGCTTGCACCACCGACGATCAACCTGGAAAACCCAAGTGAAGGTTGTGACTTAGATTATGTAACTGATGGTAAAGCCCGTCCTGCTAATCTTGAGTATGTTTTGTCAAACTCATTTGGTTTTGGTGGAACAAACGCTTCGTTGATCTTTAAACGTATCTAGTCTTGCCAAATAAAGTTAAAATAACAACCCGATTCTATAATCGGGTTTTTTATAGCTAACAGAACTGAATTTATGTTAATAAACGGCATTGAATCTACAACAATTGCAGCCGATGACCGGGGGTTAGCCTACGGGGATGGTCTGTTCTCAACCATAAAAGTTGAACAGGGTATTGTGCAGCTATGGGATTATCACCTGCAAAGATTGCAATTGGGGGCGAAAAAGCTTTTTTTTCCTGACCTTGATTGGTTATTATTGTCAGGCGAACTGCACTCTTTAGCAAAGAGTGTTAGTGATCAGCGGTGTGCTGTGATTAAAGTGATTCTAACACGCGGCTCTGGCGGGCGGGGTTATAGCATTAAAGGATGCAGTTCACCACAACGTATTTTATCTGTCCATCCTTATCCTGCATTTTATCAACAATGGCAAGAGAATGGATTAAAAGTAATTCAATGCAGGCAGAAATTAGCCATTAATAGACAATTAGCGGGGTTAAAAACATTAAATCGTTTAGAGCAGATATTAATCAAACATGAATTAGAAGCCCAACATGCCTTTGAGGGGATAGTTTGCGATAATGATGGTTATGTTATTGAAGCTTGCAGTGCCAATATTTTTCTTAAACTAAAAAATCAGTGGGTGACACCAAAACTTGATGGTTGTGGTGTGGCAGGTGTTAAACGTCGACAAATTATGGAATTATCAGTCAAAGCGGGGCAGCCGATTACCGCAATGAAGATAACCAAAAATGATCTATTAAATGCCCAAGCTGTCTGCTTAAGCAACGCATTAATGGGAATAGTACCTGTGATTCAATACCAATCCCATTGTTACCCTAAATCAAATCTTTTGCATATACAGCAATTACAGTCACTGGTAGAAAAAGGAGAGATGCTTAATGCCAATTAAAAAAATTATCTTTAGCCTGTTTTTTTTGATATCCCTGGTTTTAGGCAGTGTTATTTGGGGTCAGAAAAAATTAAACCACTATTTAAATACGGCTCTGGTTACGCAACCGACCTTATTCACTATTAATAATGGCAGTAATTTTCATCGTTTAGGCGCTAATCTGTTAAAGACTGAAATTATCACTGATCTGACTTGGTGGAAAGTGCTGGGTAAACTACATCCTGAATTAATCAATATAAAATCAGGTACTTACCAGTTTGAAGAGGGCTTTACCTTAAATGATATATTAATGATGGTTAATGAAGGTATTGAGCATCAATTCATTATTACCTTTGTTGAAGGCAGTACGTTTAAGGAGTGGTTACCAATATTAAATAATGCTCCTTTTATTAAACCGTTACAGGAAACCGAAGCGCAGATATTAAAGCGCCTGAAGAGTTCTCATAAAAAGTTGGAAGGTTTGTTATTTCCTGAAACTTATCATTATAGTGCGGGCATGACTGCTTTCCAGATAATCAAAAAATCCTATATAAATCAACAGCAGATATTAGAAAAATCATGGGCTGACAGGGATCAAAATCTGCCTTTTAAAACACCTTATGAGGCACTTATTCTCGCATCTATCGTTGAGAAAGAAAGTGGCTTATCAGCTGATCGCGATAAAATAGCCTCGGTTTTTGTTAACCGTATGCGCATTGGTATGCGCTTACAAACCGATCCAACCGTTATTTATGGTATGGGGGAGCGTTATGATGGACGAATTCGCAGTAAAGATCTGCGTGAGAAAACGGCTTATAACACTTACCGCATTAATGGTTTGCCCCCGACACCCATTGCTATGCCAAGCGAAGCTGCGCTGTATGCAACGCTGCATCCCTCGACAACAAAATACTTGTACTTCGTGAGCAAGGGGGATGGCACCTCTTATTTTTCTAAGAGTCTTAGAGAGCATAATAATGCAGTGCAAAAATATATTTTAGGAAAATAACAACATGCCGGTTTCGAAAAAGTCAGCTGCAGAAAAATTAATGAGTAAATTTATCGTCATAGAAGGCCTTGAGGGTGCCGGAAAAAGTACGGCTGTCTCTTATATAACCAAGTGGTTAGCCGGGCAGAATATTGCGACCTGCGATACTGTTTATACTCGTGAGCCGGGCGGCACCGCATTGGCGGAAAAAATGCGCGCTATAGTGAAGATGGAAGTCACGGGTGAAAAGTTAGATGATAAAGCGGAATTATTACTGATGTATGCGGCCCGTGTGCAACTCGTTGAGCATGTTATTAAACCGGCACTTGTTGCGGGAAAAATTGTTGTAGGGGATCGCCACAACATGTCCTCCTTAGCTTATCAAGGTGGTGGGCGAGGCATTGATTTAGGGCTTATTGAAGTGATCAAAAAGGTGGCATTAGGCGACTTTAAGGCAGATTTAACGCTTTATCTGGATATTGATCCCGAACTTGGTTTAACAAGGGCAAAAGGGCGTGGAGAGTTAGATCGCATTGAGCGGCAAGCGATTGATTTTTTTGATCGTACACGAGCCATCTTCCTTTCCTTAGTGGCAAAGGATAAAAATGCAGTCACCATAGATGCTAGTCAGTCCCCGGAATTAGTTGAAAAATCTATCTTTTTGGCCTTGGATAAATGGGTAATGAGTGTTGCTTGATATGACCTTAGAAAACAGCAAAGAATCCGTCGTTACCCCTTGGTTAACGCCAGTATTTAAGCAATTAATAAACACTTTTCAGGCGGGTCGATTTGCGCATGCTTTATTATTTACAGGTTGTGCGGGAATTGGAAAATTCGAACTTGGAAAGCACCTTGCTAAGTACCTTTTATGCTCCAATAAACAAGCCGCAGCCTGTGGACATTGTCATTCCTGTCAGCTTTTTGAGGCGCAAAATCATTTAGATTTTCATCTTTTACAAAATGAAACCAATAAATCTATCGGCATTGAACAGGTGAGAAACCTAATCGCTAAGCTTAATGAGCGTCCTCATTTAGGTGATAATAAAGTGGTTGTTATTAAAAATGCCAACTTATTAACCACGGCAGCCGCCAATGCATTACTTAAAACCCTGGAAGAGCCACAGGGTAATAGTTACTTGATTCTACTTACGCGCAGCCATCACCAACTTATGCCGACCTTACTAAGCCGTGTTCAGCATACCCATTTACACACGCCGGAAGATACCGATTTGTTCGCTTGGCTTGCGTTGCAGGGATTTAATATTTGCGATATAGGGTTATTACGCCTCTATCAAAATAGTCCTTTTGCCTTATTAAATCACTTGCAGAGTGTGCGCGCAGAAACGGGGGATGATCAACGCCGAGATTGTGTCGAGGGGGTGTTTTATTTACTCAGTCACCCGGAAACTTTATTTACCTTTAGCGCGTTTCTGGCGGAACAAGCAGAACAACGTTTGTTATTACTTTTTTATCTTTTACATGATTTACACAAGCTCAAATTAGCCGAATGTATTGCCGGCAACGAAATTCAATTAGAAAGCGATGCTGTGTATGGATTTGCTTATCCACAATTACAGATTTGGAAAAATCAAATAAGCTTAAAAAGTTTACGTTTTTTATGCAGCGAACTATTGCAAACGCGTAATCTGCTAGTTGAGCATTCGGCATTAAAAAAAGAACTTTTGATTAATGCGCTGCTAATCAAAATAAAAAATGAATTTAAGTGATTTTTAATACTCACCGTGCAAGCAAATATTGATAGTGAGCAAGCAGCTGCTTTCTGTTTACTCCTAATAAGCGTTAACAATTTTTACAGAATAGGTAAATTTAAGGAGTTAAAATGTTAGTAGATTCACACTGTCATCTGGATCGTTTAGATTACAAAAATAAGCATAAAGATTTATCTGAGGTGGTTAATAAAGCTAAAAAACAGGGGATAGACCACCTTTTAAGTGTCTGCGTGACCTTAAAAGATTATCCTGCAATGGCTGAATTAATCGCACCATTTCAGGAGATATTCAGCTCCTGTGGTGTGCATCCGCTCTATCAGGATGAAGTGCTTAATGAGGACCTGTTGCTTGAATATGCTCGGCAGGAAAAAGTCGTTGCAATAGGTGAGATGGGCCTGGATTTTTTCTATTCGCCAGAAAATAAAGCCGAGCAGGAAGCATCTTTTAGAAGCCAGATTCGCGTGGCAAAAATAGTTAACAAACCGATAATAGTGCATACTCGTGATGCGCGTGAAGCGACCTTAGAAATTTTGCGCAGCGAGGGAGCTGAGCAGGTTGGCGGTGTGCTGCATTGCTTTACTGAATCCTTAGAAATGGCCCAGGCAGCAATGGAGATGGGCTTTTACATTTCGGTTTCAGGAATTGTAACCTTTAAAAATGCAAAGGAGTTACAAGCTGTCATTAAAGAAATTCCATTGGAACGCTTATTAGTTGAAACAGATGCTCCTTATTTAGCGCCTGTTCCACATAGGGGGCAGGAAAATGAGCCTGCTTATACGCTTGATGTTGCTAAATTTGTTGCGACCTTAAAAGGTATTACAGTAGAAGAGTTAGCTGCAGTGACAACTGCTAACTTCTTTCGGTTGTTTGCGCATGCGCAAAAATAAAGTTTTGCTTATTAATAAGGGGTTATAACCAGGCCTTTATAAATCTGAGCTTGATAAGGCAATAGTGTTATCTTATCAAGCAGGCGAAGCTGATTGCGGTCATTATTTGATCTTATCTTATCAATTGCACACTTGTATTGATGGCATAACGGATTCTCAGCCCCTTTTAAAAATGCTACTATCGTAAAAATCGACGGATTTTCCAATTATATTATTTACCTCAATGTGCAAACCGCCAATAGTGGTTTTTAGCCTAAAATGTAAAGCATTATGAATAGCCACTCTAACTTTTGGCTTAGCCCGGTCATTCCCCTCTATCCTCATCTTTTGCTGAAGAGAAACTGTTTTTAAACTATTCTTAATTATCAGGCTAGGAGGTGTTTTTACCTTTAAACAGTCATCTGTTATGCGCTACAAAATCAATTTCATCTCTATCTTTAAGCGTAATTTTTTTAGTGCTCCTTGGCTCATTTTACTGATTATGAACTATAATTTATTGTGCTAGGTTGAATTATACTGATCTGCATAAATATCTAATCAACCATGCTGGTTAAAACAGAGGATAACAACATTGTTAATAATGTTATTAACAAAATTATTTAAAGTCCAATAGGGAACTATTGGTCAATAAAAAACTTTGTTATCGTCCATTTTGTCAAGCAGTTTAGGAGATTTAATCATATAGATTGGTATTACTGGCACACATGCAGTAAAATTTTTTGCTATTTAAATAAATACTATATTACTGGCTTCGCCGATCTGAATTTTTATTATGTAGACAGGCCGAGGTAAGATATAAAAGAGGATTTACACTATGAGTATTGGGACAGTTAAGTGGTTTAATGCAGATAAAGGTTTTGGTTTCATTACACCAGAGGAGGGGGGAAACGACTTGTTTGTACACCATTCTCAAATCAAAACGGGAGGGTATGCGACCCTTAACGAAGGCCAGAAAGTTGAATATGAAGTCGGGGAAGGTCAGAAGGGACCCTGTGCAAATAACGTCGTGCCTCTTTAATAAATGATAAGTATTCTATGGCAACAGAGTCAGGATTGGCGCCGTTGCCGTATTGTTACTTTTGTGCATAAAGACAGGTGCTGTTGCCAGTATTTTTAATCCGTATTATTCTATGGTTAATTTGATTGTTAATATAATTTCCGCTAAGGCTGCTAAATGCTGAATAGCAGCCATGTTAACTTATACCAATCCGCATAAATATCAGACCTATCTTAGTTGTTAAAACTAACGCTAGCTTCGTTTTTTTCAATCTCAATAGCCAGCTATTGCTCAATTAAACGTCTTGCTATCATTATTTTTTCCTTCACAATTTTAGACCATTTATTTATGCTTTGATATTCGTTGGCATCATTTTAATGCTATTAGCGGCAAACGATTCAAGCGCTTAACTAAGTGCTTTCATATTTACGGTAATCATTAATGCCGTTAGGGTAAAATACCCTCAAGTGCTTAACAAGTGTTAACTAAGTGCTTTCATATTCAATCGGGTCATTGATGCCGTTAGTGGCAAACGCTTCTAAGCGTTCAACACAAGAGCCGCATTTACCACAGGCTTTCTCTCTGCCATTGTAACAGGTCCATGTTTTACTATAATCAAGGCCCATTGCCATGCCGTCTTTTAAAATTCCACTTTTGTTATTGTTTAAATAGGGCGAAAAAATCTCTACTTTTTCATAATTAGCCACGGCTGCGACGTCATTCATTTTTTCAACAAAAATGGGCCTACAATCGGGATAAATTTCATGATCCCCCGAATGTGCGCCGTAATAAACCTGCTCGGCACCAAGCGAGACGGCGTAACCGATAGCCAAAGATAATAAAATCATATTACGGTTGGGTACTACCGTGGATTTCATGTTTTCCTGTTGGTAATGACCCTGCGCCACATCAATGCTGCTGTCGGTTAATGAAGAGCCGCCAATGAGCTGGTTAATAGCTGAAATATCAATAACTTTGTGATGGACTCCTAATTCTTCACAGACCTTGCGTGCCACTTCAATCTCTTTAATATGGCGTTGCCCGTAATCAAATGTTAAAGCATAAGGGCTTAAACCTTGTTGCATGGCTTTGTGTAATACGGTGAAAGAGTCCATGCCTCCAGAATAAATCACGACGACTTTTTTAGACATAAGACATTTTCCCCGATTGATTTAGATATAAAGCGAATTCTAAGTAATGACACATAATATTCTAACCCTTTGAATGTTGTTGTTATCTTTTATATTTTTTAGATATATAAAGATTAAGTTTTAATAGGTTTGATTTTGTATGTTCACTTACTTATTGCGTTACACTGACAAAATCCTGCTACCAACCGAGCATAATAAAGCAATGAGTCAAAACTATAAAGTAAACGAATTATTTCAAACTATTCAGGGAGAAGGTTTTCATACCGGTGTACCCGCTATTTTTTTACGTTTACAGGGGTGTGATGTAGGTTGTGCCTGGTGTGATACTAAACATACTTGGGAAATAAGCCTTGATAAACAGAGGGAACTGATTTTATTAACCGGCAGCAGTAATGCATCAACGTGTTGGGCAAATGCTAACGCGCGAGAGATAGTTGCTGAAATTAAACGTCTCGAGTATAGCGCTAATTTAGTGGTGATCACCGGTGGTGAACCTTGTATGGCAGACTTGCGTGAGCTAACCACGGTGCTGCATGAGTTTGATTTTAAAACTCAGATCGAAACCAGTGGCACTTATCCTGTTTTAGTTGCGCCGACGACTTGGGTGACACTCTCACCAAAGGTTAATATGCGCGCAGGTAAAGTTGTTTTACAATCGGCGCTGGAACGTGCAGATGAAATAAAACATCCTGTTGGTACTGAAAAAGATATCGAACAGTTAGATGCATTGTTGGCAGAGCTTAAATCGATTGAAGATAAAATTATCTGTTTACAGCCGATTTCACAAAAAGTAAAAGCAACACTTTTATGCAGTCAGGTCTGTATCGAACGCAACTGGCGTTTATCGGTGCAGATGCATAAGTATCTGGGAATCGATTAGTGATAGTCAATAGACTATTTTGTTTTTGAAAAATCGATATTAACGCTGCGCTT
Source organism: Psychromonas sp. (assembly GCA_047629075.1). GTDB lineage: Bacteria > Pseudomonadota > Gammaproteobacteria > Enterobacterales > Psychromonadaceae > Psychromonas. The sequence continues at coordinate 12,674 of JBLHWW010000104.1, forward strand.
TTTGCTTCAGGGTATTAAAACGTAAGCGCCCAATTGACCCCACATACTAATTAATAGCAGATTTTGTCATGCTTTCTTCTTTTAGGAGAGCACCATTATGGCAACTGAACGACAAGCTTATGGGCAAGGAATTATTGAGAAACAATCAGCGATCGAATTAACTACAGCTGAATTTTTTAAACTTAACAACATAAATCCTGCCACTTACTATTATTGGTTTAAGAAAATCAATACTCAGGAAAAACCAAAATGCAATCGGATACTGCCTGTGGTACTCACAACTCAATGACCTATTTCATCCCACCAAACCGTTGAGCTATTGCTGCCTAATGGATACCAGTTATCTTTCGATGCATCTATTGAGCCAACTGATCTTAAACAAATATTAGCGGCGTTAAGCATATGAATCCGCAAAGTGATATCTATCTCGTCACTGGCAATACGGATATGAGAAAATTGATCAATGGCTTGTCGCTGATTGTTAGCGATCTGCTGGA
>JBLHWW010000105.1:0-13026 GCA_047629075.1 Psychromonas sp.
ACGGGGATATTCCGTTCGGCCAGCGTTAACGCTGCCGAGACACCCACGATGCCGCCACCAATAATGACCACCGCTGCCGAAGCAGGCAGTTCATCTGGAGTGTTAAATCTATCAACTGTTTTCGTCATAATGCATTTCCTGAAAGTGAGGTTAAAAGCCTTCAATTGTTTCTGGCGGGATCATTATTTCCGCACTACGGTGCAATCACAATTTCGTTGATTTTTGCTGTAGAAGCACCCCGGTAAGCCGTCACTTCCAATTCAACTTTGTATGTACTTGAAGCTAAAGGCGGGCTAGTAACCGTTGTTACCGGATTAATACCCCGGAATTGAGTGCCGATGTATTCCATTACCGCATGAGTGTCTGCCGGGTCTTGGATAAAAACACGTGACATGACGACATCGGCAAGACAGGCGTCGACGGCCAAAAGTGCAGATTCGATGTTGCGAAACACCTGCTCTGTTTGCTCGATTAAATCTTCCGGGATCTCTTTCGTCTTCGGATTCCGACCCGCAGTATTGGAGACATAGATCCAATTATCCACAGCAACAAGGCGCGAGTAACTTGCAATCTCTTCCAGTTTTGAACCAGTTTTTACTTTTATAATTTCGGTCATGGGCTTTCCTAACGAATTAAAATACTTTCAATAATGGGCAATAAAGAGCGCCAACAAAGAACGGTCCTCTTCCCTATACATAAATCGAATTAACGAAGCTCAGGGGTTTCCCAAAGGTTTAAGTGTACACCAATGTTTTTCTCAATCGCATTACGGTAAATTTTGGTCGCCCAGGCAACATCTTCTACCGGCAGACCACCAACAGAGAGGATAATAATTTCCTGATCATTTTGACGCCCGGGTCCCTCGCCTGCCGTAATTTTTCCCAGGTCTTCAAGTTGATTTTTAGATATCAGACCCTCTTCAATCATGTCCATAAAACGTGCGCCAATAATGGGAATGTATTCGTGAGCTGGCTTGGGACTTTCTTCGTACCATGCTTCGTACAAGCCGGTGTTATCTAACACTTTACGCACATCATTTTTTTCAAGATCTTGATCCAGACGGCAGTAAGCAGGCATCGAAATGTATGCCCCAGGTTTAACCCATTCACGCTTGATTATTGGGTAGCTGGAAACGTCACCCGTTTCTCCCGAATTACAATAAGTCACAATATCTGCATCACGCACCACATCTTCAAGGGTATCGACAACTTGAATATTAGTGATTTTAGGAAAGCTTACTTTTACCCAAGTAAGGAAGTCATCAAGGCTTTTTTGTCCGCGACCTTTTACTTTTAGGGTATCGATATTCGGGCAAACAGCCATAAATGCCGCAACGGATGTTTTACCCATTACGCCCGGGCCAAGCAGACCAATGACTTTCGAATCTTTACGGGCGAGATGACGAGCACCCACACCGGGAACAGCGCCGGTACGGTAAGCAGACAATAGGTTTGCAGACATATGCGCTAACGGTGCGCCAGTGTCGACATCATTTAGGGTCATCATTAAAATTGAACGGGGCAAACCTTTTTCACGGTTATTAATATTAGATCCATACCATTTCACACCGCAGGTTTGATAATCGCCACCTAAATAAGCTGGCATTGCCATTAAACGACGATCGGGCGCATGGAGAGGCATAGTTTGAATTTCAGACTCTTCAGGGAAAGTAATCATCGCGCCGTGGGAATCGTTGTTAGCACCGGCCATGCGATAGTCACCCTTATAGAGAAGCGTAAACATCTCTTCCATGGTATCAACACAGCTGGGCATATCCGTTACGCCCGCTTTAATCATGTCTTGCTCGGACAAGTAAATAAAATCTATTTTAGTATTCTCAGACATATTAACACCTACAAAATGGAGTGAATTTATGGGGTACGCATTACCTAACTTGAGCATATTTATATGGCTGTTTTTGGTAACTAGCAGATAAATATACGCAGTTGGTATGTTCGATATTAATCATCTCTGATCGGTACGTATTGTATTTTTGCGACATAAAGAAAGGCAGGAATAAAATAGGGAGATGGCACTGATATTGCTTAGTCACTATTGATTTTTCAATTTACAGGTACAGGTTATGTCTAATCATTCTCTTACGTATTACCTTAAAAATATTCGTTCTAAACAGCCTTGGCTGGTACTCAGTGCAGCAAAAACATTTTCCCTCGTGGGCTCTGATAATCCCTTCATTTCGCACTTTTATAGCTTCGAAGCGAATGATTCAAAACAAGCGACCTTTGCCATACCCGATGGTTGTGTAGACATACTCTTTGACTGTGATAACACTCAGCCAATTGCAGAAGTTTATGGAACGCCTTTAGAGGCTATCGACATTAGACTGCACAGTAAGCATCGATATTTTGGCGTGCGTTTTGCCTCAGGCGTTATGCCTGATTTTTTGAATATTTCAGCCCGTGAATTAATTGCGCAAAAGAAATCACTTTTAGACTTAATTCCAGATGTGAATCAATTAGTTGATGAAATTGTAAGCAACTCAAGTTTTTCCGCACAAGCGGCCTTATTTAAGAAATTTATGAGCAATAAAAGCACCCGTAAATACTCCCCCTTAACCTCGCAAGTAGTGCAACAAATTTGTCATCAGCAAGGTAATATCAAAATAAAAGAATTAGAAAGTTTAACCGGCTACAGCAGCCGAACATTGCAGCGTAAATTTCATGATGATATGGGCTTATCTCCCAAGACATACAGCCGTATTATTCGTTGCCAGTCCGCCATTTATAAAATCAACAATGGTGATAAAATAGCGTTTTCAGACTTAGCATATGACCTGGGTTTTACTGATCAGTCGCACTTTCTGAGAGACTTTAAAAGACATATAAGCACCACTCCACTTGGCTACCAAACATGCGTTAAAGACAAATCTTACCTAAACAAAATCGAATATATTTGCCCCAGAAGCGTGCAGTAATAGTATTTGATTGATGGTTTGCCCTAAAATGAGGCAATATTCTTTAATTGAGGGTTAGTTTTTATACTGGCCTATCGCGATTATAAGCCGTTGTTCAGCAGTAAAATCGAGTAAAGAAAATTCGTTATTATTCTCCCGACTCAATTGGCATGGAGTTGCAACGACCTACCAAAGTTCTATCTATAGTCACCCAGTGGCTTAGGCAAAGAGAGTCAAAGTATTTATAAACAGTAGAGTCAAAAATGCGCTTAGATCTTTTAAATTGGTTTCAACAAAAACACATTAATTATCAAAGTATTAATCAGCCACTAGCAGAAGAATCACAACAGGCACTGCAGCAGCTTGGTACTCATATTCTATTACCGCTTGAAAAAAATTCGGTGAGCTCACTATTACCTACGGTTTTACTTCATTTGAGCTTCTCAAATACATTAGAAAGAACAGTCCGGGTAATATGTCGCCTGAAATAGATCAGCATGCTACGCATGAGCTAAACAGCAGAGGTAATCGAATTTGCAAATTAGATGGGACTGCATGCGATATTTTGGTGGCGGGTTATGAGAAGCAGATGCACATCATTGCACAATACATTATTACTGAGTTACCCTTTGATAGACTGTATTTTTAGGGCAAAGACCGCCCTCTTCATGTTTCATTTGGGTCTGAACATCAAGCCAAACTACTAATCACCCAACACAAAGAACGGTTTCATGTTTTTTGACAGTGTTGCTCAGGCTTATTCTTCTACCACTCCCCTCAATCTGGCTAATGGTTTCATCTCTTCACTAGCTAAAACTGGCTCATAATCACTGTTTTTAGCAAGCAACTGATATTGCCCGTCGGCCAACTTTTTTACATCGCGCAGTAAATATTGTTCATCACCACTGATATCATGATTTTCAATAACAACAGTTTGGCCTTGTAATGAACCGGCACTTTCAGGGGAGATTAATTCCAGTAATAACAGATCCCCATCCAAAATAGGATGCTTACCACCATTCATTGAGTTGCCTGTAGCCCTTGCCAAAAAATGTTTATTAGCAAGCAAGTGACCATACCCTTCTGGAGAATTCATAGATTGCAGTTGTGAATCATCACCTGTTTTAAAATGTCCACAAGCAATTTTTATATTTGGATAGAAAGGTAACTGCAGGACATTACCAATTTTTTCATTCGACCCTTGCTTGTTTTTATTTTCAGTATTAATTTCCAAAGATGGTTCTGTAATGTTATTAACTTCTTTTTCAGTAGGCTTCCTTGATGTACTTGCTGAATCGGCTAAATTAGCAATATTTTGTTGAACGCTTTTGCGCTGGATGTATTCTAGCAAGCGCATATCCAGCAGCTCTTGCACTGCATCCTGGAAGATGTCTTTATCTGCTTTATTAACTTTAAAATCACATACAAACTTATCATCAATAACGCTGAACCATTGTAGCCCTGTTTTTTTAGCCTTGTTAGTAAACGCCTTAACAGGGTTTCGTTTCCAGTAACTTAGCCAAATAGCACTATCGCCTTCTGCATTTTGTTCTTTTAACGGTAGTTCAGTTTGCTGTAAATGAGGGTGACGCTGTAAAACAGTCCAACTTTCATTCGCAAGCGTCGAGAGTAAAGGAGGCTGTTGAAAACCATCTAAACGTAAAAAGGCCTCCAATAGAATCGCTTTAAAGGATTTTGCCATTGCTGTTGCCTGAACAGCCTCCATTAAAAAATCCCCATAGTTTTCAATTAGCGCTAAAAATTCCAGCTCCTGCTCCTGCGCAGCCACTAGAGCCATCCAGCTTTTATGCTGTTTATTAACCTTATGTAAATCACCATACGCATTTAAAAACTCACTGGCTGTTGGTCTATGTCCAAGTTGTTCATATAGATTCTGATAATCTTCAATAGCCGTTGTGCGCTGCTGTTTTGCCAGCTGCTTCCAAAATTGTATTATTTCAATATCATAATTAATAAAACAACCATCGGCAAGCTTGTGTGTCTGCACTTTTTTCACTAATTCTCGGGTCGAGGAACTGCCAAACAGTGCGTAGGGTTTATTTAAAAATGAATGGTGATTGCCGATAAAATCCAGTACAACAAGATGCGTTTTGTTCTTGTGCAGGCGTAGTCCCCGCCCCAACTGCTGCAAGAATAAAATTTTAGAATCGCTGGGGCGGAGCATTAAAATTGTATCAAGGGCGGGAAGATCTGTGCCCTCATTAAACAGATCGACAGAAAACATTACCTCGAGTGTGCCATTTTGTAACTGAGTAAGCGCCTCATTGCGTCTGATTTCAGACTTAGAATGCACTGACACAGCCTTAATACCGGCATTGTTAAAACTCTCAGCCATATAATCTGCATGCTTAACGGAAATACAAAAAGCTAAGGTTTTTTGTTGTTTGAATTGCTGCCATTTTTTTAATATATGACTTGCCCGTTTTTGGGTAGCAAACTGGTTATCAATAGATTGCGGATCAAAACGTCCATTGCGCCAGGGGATTGCCTGATAGTTAACAGATTCATCCCAGATCCCGTAATATTTAAACGGCGCCAGAATTTTATCATCGATTCCCTGGGTTAAATTACGTTCATAAACTAAATTATTATCACACAAACAAAGAATATCTGATTGATCCGTTCGTTCAGGTGTTGCGGTTAAACCAAGTAGAAAATCCGGATTAAAATAAGCTAATAAGTTACTGTAAACAGGTGCGCTGGCGTGATGAAATTCATCCACCACAACATAATCGAAGTGATCTTTTGAGAATTGTTGTAAATGATTTTCTCTGCCTATCGTCTGCACCGAAGCAAATAATAGTTCAGCCTCTTTTTGACGATTTTGTGCATTATAAAAACCGCTGCTTTTTTCCGGCATTAACTGTGCAAAGGTACGTTGAGCCTGCAGTAATATCTCTTCTCTGTGCGCGACAAATAAAATCCGCTTAGCTTTTAACTGCAACACATCAAAGGCGGCTAACCAGGTTTTACCCATTCCGGTGGCCAGAACAACTAAACCTCGTTTAAAGCCAATTTCCCGGCTTTTTACTAAAGCCGTTAATGCTTCAACTTGAATATGATTAGGGGTTGCTGGCTCAATATCTTCTGGTGGTGAGCCGGGATCGACGCTGACAAACTGCATCATTTTACGCCGTCTTAAATAAGCTGAAATCCAATCATGATCCAGTTTATGCACTAAAGGATGGGCAAAAATTTCGTCAAAAGCACTGCGTATATAGTTAAATTCGAGCGCTGCTTGTGAGGTTTTTGGTGGTAGATAATCATGTCTGAAACACCATTCATGCCCAATCGTTAATGCACTTTTACTAATATTATTTGAACCGATAAAGGCACAGCCATCAATAAGTTCCCCTTCCTTTTTTTCTGCAACCGTTTTTACAAAAATATAAGACTTCATGTGAAAGGCTTGCTTGTTATCACTTTGATAAATGCGAATGTCAGCCCCACGCTCAGGCAAAGACATTAATTCTCTTAATGCCACGGGATCAGTAATATCAAGATAATCAGAGGTTAATAATTTTAAGCTTGCACCATTGAGAATGGCATCTTTTAAGGGTTCAAATAATAAATTCAAACCGCTACACTGTACAAATGAAACGGCAATCTCAATTTCACTGGCATGATTAATGGCATGAATAAGTTTAGGCAATAAGGGATCATCACCACCTGTTGTTAGTTTTTTATCATCATAGCTAAGCGATAAATGAGCAGATGCTGCAGTAGACACTTTGGTTTAATCCTTTTGTAAAATAACGTTTAACCACTTATCATCTTCACGCCCTTCCCGCAAATCAGCCGTTATCCACTGCTGTTTAATACGCAAAGGTAAACCTTTAATCAGCGCAGCTAAACCGCATTCATTTAAATTGGTAAACGAACGTCCGTTACGAGTGACTTCCCCCTCGCCATATTTAAAGGAGCAGTAAAAAAGACCCTCTGATTTAAGCATCTTAGATAAAGATAAAAACACGGCTGGAAGATCTAATAACGAGACATGCAGCAAAGAAGCACAAGCCCAAATCGCGTCAAACTGTTTTTCACTTGCAAAGGTTTGAAAAAGATCCACCGATACCTTTATGTCCGTTAATTCTGAGGCCAGTAAAGCTAATTTCTCACTGGCGTCAAAGGCTTCAACATCAAAACCAAGATTCAAAAAAGCCTTACTATCACGCCCCGCACCGCAACCCGCATCTAGAATTAATCCACCAGCCGGAATTAACGGTAGAAATTGACGATAAAGCATCTGCATATTAAGCGCTATGGTCGCATCGTAAAAATCCTGAGCATTGTTTTCATAATATTGCTGGTTTATATTTCGCATCATGGTCTCATTTTTAGCCTAATAAATTGATTATTTATTACTGATTTTAAAGAGAAAAGTATGCAGCCAACTCTACTGAAGAGAGTAGTTTAAATCAATTTTTTTCAATTTGTAGTTATGTCAGTTCCACTCACAAGATGAGCTGATCCTGAAGATCAAGAGTTACTCTGCAAGACAACCGGTTATATACCGATAGAATTGAGTGTTGGTTTTTGCCCGAACAGTTCGCCATTTCTTGCTTTTATTTCAATCGAGTATGCTTCAGCACTGCTATCAACTAACAGATACTGATACTGATACTGATACTCTAAATAATGATGAATATATCGCTTAGTCAGTGTATCCAGCTTTAATTCTCCACTGGCGAACAATGTTAAACCATTCCGTTTTAGAGAAGGGATAACCAACCTATTAGCCACATAAACACAAAACTGGTCGCCGCTTAAACGTCCAGTAGAATGACTCTGCAATCTGGTCACAATCCCATATTTTTTCTTGTGCCGATTTTTCTCCATTTCTCTACCGGACATTCCACAATAGAACAACTCAGCGCCATTCCATATTGCGTAGATACCTGCAGCTACTTTTGGTATGTCTTTATTAGGCCAATCAGCAAATTTATAACGTTCGGAGAATTGCATAATTTACTCAGGCATATAACGAGGCTGTAACACTTCTCATTTTAGATCATTTATTTAAGATAAAAGTAACAATAATTTATATTAACTTGTTATTCAATGGGTTATTGTATTTTTAGCGAGTAATTAGTCAAATTTAATGATGAATTATTTTTTTAAAGAGGATTTTTAAGAAAGTAGTGCGGAGTATTTTCGAAGCTCGAAAGCTCGTAGGGTGCGCTTCAGCACCGATTGCCGCCGCTTGCTGTGCATAGAAAGCATCCTACAGATAACTATTCAGACGTTAATAAGTTGACCTTTTAGTTATTATAAATCAGCGGTTTTTGTAATATGTCTTCCTACTAGTAGCTCGCAGATCGGCGCTGGAAATCCCGAAGCTTGAAGGCTTGGAAGTTTGAAAGCCCGAAGCCCGAAACTCGGGGCTCGAAGCCCACCTTCCAGTCTTCCCGCATTAAAGGCTTAAAGCTACATTGGCATTTAGCTGAACCAGATCGCTCAAACTTTCGTATACTCATGACTACGCTGTTTAATCCCACTTAGTACGAACATTATGTCATCAGGAGCGAAGCTTGATTAAAAATAAAAAATACCGCGGATTGTTGCTGATTTTTCTTTTATTGGGGATATCTGCATGCAGTTCAAAATTAATTTACAACAATCTGGATTGGCTTTCTTATTGGTATATAGACGATTACGTGACCTTAAGCAATCAGCAGGAAGCGCAGTTTGATCCGGCATTAGTGCGATTTTTAGACTGGCACCGACAATCGGAAATACCGCGTTATATCACTCAGGTTAAGCGCCTTAAGAATGATATCAATAACGGGCTGAAACAGGGCGATATTACAGTTTATATACAAACCTTTACAGGTTTTTGGCAGACTATTTTAATCGGCATCGAACCGGCTGTGCTGAAATTAACAACGTCGCTAAAAGAGGAGCAAATAACGGAGTTTTTAGTGGCCACAGAAAAGAAAAATCAGGATAGGATTGAAGATTATGAGGATTTAAGTAACCAAGCGCGATTAGATGAAAGATTTGAGAAAATTGAAAGTCGATTAGTCTCCTTTATCGGTAAGCTTAACGCATCACAAAAGCAATTAATCAAAAGTACTAATGAGCAACAATTATCGACATTTGTTGATTGGATTGAGTTTCGCCGTGATTGGGCAAATTCGATACAGGCAGCTTACACCTTGCGAGATGATAAACCCGCCTTTGAAAAAGCATTAAGCCGTTCTATTTTGCAGGCTGACTCTTTTCGTTCAGCACAATTTAACCAAAAAACAGAATATAATCAAACCCTGTGGAAAGTGACGATAACGCAGTTAATTGACTCTTTAAATAAAAAACAATTAAAGAAACTCAATCGCAAATTGGACGATATTACTGAAGATTTAGAGGCTTTATTGTAGGGGCTTTAGACCTTTCTTGTGCGTTTTTACAGTGAGTTTGAGTGTAGTTATAGAGGCATGCGCAAACAGCGGCTTGAAAGCTCGAACGCTTGAAGGCCCAAAACTCGAAGCTCGTAGCTCAAAAGCTCGAAGCTCGAAGCTCGCTTTTCCCTGCGCATAAATACACCCTACCAATAAACATAACCCGTAGAACTCTACGCAACAATCATAATTTACGGTGTGTATTTAATGTCGTTTTGGAAGAACCAGAAATTGTTACCTTTCCAATTTTATTAGCATTGCAAGTGGGTGCCTTCTTAAGTCTATAGGCCAGTCAAGTGCACAGGACATCGGAGCGCTTGAATCTCATTGAGGCTCGGCCAAGGATGGGCATGAAAGAAACCAGATATATGTCGATAGCCGTTTATTGCACTGCATTACCGTTAGGGTTACAAGACACAGTATTTTGACAGGTGTGGCGCGTCCAGCTATTTCCCAGACATAAGGCCCGCGCTAATCTTTTAAAAAATGGGTATCTATCAAAGCAGAGAAAAAAACAGGGTCAAGGGTGGAAAAGCTTAATGCAGTGCCATTTAGATCTGGCCCGCGGCTTCTATTATTGGTGAGGATTTTTATAGTCTTAATATTAGCGGAAGATGTTAATGTTAAGACCATAACAAATAAGGATAAGATCGTAATTTCTTTGCTCTTACGATCTACCCTTAGACTTAATGTTCGGGCTTAAGTTATTTTCTAGTGGCGCGTAACATCCACGATGTTTTTTCATGAACTCGCATACGGTCTGAGACTAATGCTATTGTTGACTCATCATCTGCTGATTGTGCCAGCTTTAATACTTTTCTAGAGGTGTTAACAACTTGCTCATGACCCTTAGTCAATAAATCAAGCATTACTTCTGAACTTGGAACACCGTCAACTTCTTCGATAGAGGTAAGTCTGGAAAACTCTTTGTATGTGCCGGGAGCTGCGACATCTAAAGTACGAATACGCTCTGCTATATCATCTACGGCAACGGCCAATTCAATGTATTGCTCTTCAAACATTAAGTGTAACTCTCTGAATTGTGGGCCACTAACATTCCAATGAAAGTTGTGTGTCTGTAAATACAGAGTATAAGAATCTGCCAAAAGTGATTTTAGTCCGTCAGCAACTTTATTTCTATCTTCAGTATTTATTCCTATATTAATATCAGTCATTTTATTTCCCTCTATGAATGAGAATTTAACGCTTTAGATCAGAACAGCTTATATATCACAGTGAGGTATTATACGGCAGATTGAACGTTGAGGTACAGACCTCCTAAGCCGCCATAGCCTCTATCTGTTCACCATTAGTTTACTTGCGTGGTGTAATGTATTTCATTTCTTGGTTTATCATTCATATTTACTATTACATCTTAAGCTTCTGATTGCGATACTTTTTTGAAATCGGTTAATTTCGACTAATGTTGTCGTATCTGTTGATTTCGCCCCATATTGTCGTAATCGAGCATTAATTTTTCATTTAATCCCGTCGGCATCCAATAATAATAATATGCAAAACAAACATCACGTCGCTCAAAAAACAACCAACCTAAGTTGTTGTGATAGTTTAGCGTAATGCTTTGGCGTTGTTTGAAAAACCAAAGCCATCCTTGCGAGCAGCTATCAAGTTGGTATCCCGCTTGCTGTTCATATTCTCGTCATGAATGACGGCCATCGCAGGTGTTTAACGATAGTCCGACGCTCCTTACCGTATGCTACCAACGGATATAGAACGAGCTAGGTGCGCAATTTATCTAGTGGCATGTTACCGTTGTCAGCCTTCGGATCAGGCGAATGGACATATGACGCACCACAGCTAACACGGTTTGACGGCAATTCTTCTCTTGAAATTAAAGGTGAGACCGCACGAGGCATTCGTTCAGGTGAAGCCCTTAAGCAGATATCAAAACGCTCTGGAGGCTTGCCAAGTGGAATTGGTTTGCAATGGACGGGCTTATCCTAAGAAGAAAAACAATCCGCTGGACAGGCTCGGATTGTGTACTTAATTTCAATCATTGCGGTGCTCTTAGCATTGGCCGCCTGATATGAAAGCCAGCGATTATCCTAACTGTTCCACTTGGTATATTTGGTGCTGTTTGCGCCACATGGTGGTCTGGACAAGCAAATGATGTTTACTTTCAGTTGGGCTTATTAATGACCATTGCCTCGGCGGCTAAACAAAGATTTCGCCCTATTTTGATGACATCACTGACATTTTTTTTGGTGTAATGCCTTTGGCATTGACCGCAGAGCAGAGGTCAGGAGCGCAAAAAAAGTGTTTAGGTTAGGTGTTTTTCTCTGGCTCAAAGTGCATTCAGATATTTTAGTGAGCGGGGCTTCAGTGGTGAGTCTTACCGCTATTTTAATTAGCGAAAAACATTAACTTAATCTGCATAAAATGATGATGAGTACCCTAATTATAATGTCAGCTTCTGTGGATTCACAGTAACGGAATTTTACATTCAATCGAAACAGTCAATTAAATTGTAATTAACTTATGTAATTGCAAAACATTCTTTAAAAAAATTTTAAGGTGAAGTACATGCTTTTTAATAATTCAAACATCACAGAATCCCCTATTCGTCAAAAAATTCGCGAGTTCTATCGTATTGATGAAAATGTTGCGGTAGCGCATATTTTACCCTTGGCAGAAGTTAACGATGATGCTGCAAGCAGAGCATGGCAAAAAGCCCGTAAAATGTCTCTGAAAATACGTAAAGATGAATCGGGAAACGGTGCGATCGATGCCTTACTGGCAGAATACACATTATCAAGTGAAGAAGGTGTGGTGTTGATGTGTTTAGCCGAAGCCTTATTACGCGTACCAGATAAGCATACTCAAGATGCCCTCATTAGTGACAAAATATCTAAAGGGGAATGGGACAGTCATCTAGGCAGCAGTGATTCACTGTTCGTTAATGCCTCATCTTGGGGGTTATTAGTTACCGGAAAGATGGTTGACTATGCTGATGGACGCGAAAAAGATAGCTTTGGTTTATTGAAGAAGGTGATTGGTCGATTAGGTGAGCCTGTCATTCGCAAGTCAATGAACTACGCCATGCAAATTATGGGTGAGCAGTTTGTTATGGGCGAAACTATTCAAGATGCAACTGATCATGCTGCCAAGAAAGCGCGGCAAGGCTTTGTCTATTCTTACGACATGCTAGGTGAAGGCGCGCGCACCATGAGTGACGCTGAAAAGTATTTTAAAGCTTATCAAGTTGCTATAGATGCTATTGGCGCAGTTGCTCGTGCGTCGGGTAAGAACGACCCTCGCAAAGTGCCTGGTATTTCAGTTAAGCTTACTGCTATTCATCCTCGTTACGAATTTGCACAAAAAGAACGGGTAATGGCTGAAGTTGCTCCCAAACTTAAAGCACTTTGTTTGCAAGCCAAAAGTTACAACATTGGCTTAACCGTTGATGCGGAAGAGTCAGAGCGCTTAGATATATCCCTTGATGTTATTGAGGCGGTATTTAGTGATGATGAGTTAGCAGGTTGGAATGGCTTTTCGATGGCCCTGCAAGCTTATCAAAAACGCGCCATTTTTATCGTTGACTGGTTACGTGAACTAACCATCCGTGTTGACCGAAAAATGATGGTGCGCTTAGTAAAAGGGGCTTATTGGGATACTCAGATTAAAAACAGCCAAAAAGGGGGTTATCAGCATTTTCCGGTATTCACTCGCAAG
>JBLHWW010000106.1:0-12962 GCA_047629075.1 Psychromonas sp.
TATACAAAACTGAACCTGCCTTATAGTGATTAATCTACTCTGAGCTGCCTGTAATATCCAGCAATATAATCTACCGATAGAGATCTTAGCTTTATTAAGGGAAGCGTAACTTGAAGTTGAACTGTTTGAATAGTTGAATACAACCAGATAGAAAATGGGTAGGTTATTCAGCTAGTCTATATATTCAACATCATATTTAATCTGTTTTCTGTGTTGACCACTGACATTTTTTTCTCCCAGCAGAAAAAAACCTATTTCAAACTGTCCTTCGCCGTATTCATCGAGTCTGATAATCGGATTTTTAGCCTTAAGATTGTCTATTCTAACTCCTGAGGTCAGATAGGTAGCTCCAGATACCTTAATCTCGATCATTACCCTTTTATTTTCGATCCCCTTTACAGAGATAATCACCCCCTGTTCAGGAGTAACCTCCAGTCTGCTACCGTTATAGAGAAAGAGATCTTTTAATTGAGCATTTTTCACCCCAACAATTTCCAGAGGAAAAACCGATGCTGAATAGAAAAACAGTAAAAAAAATAAAACTTTGTTCATTGCTGTGCAGCCGGATTATAAAAGGCAGCCATAGGCTGTCTTAATCTTAATCTTAACCTTAACCTTACTCTTAAGATTAAGGTTAAGGGTTAGATTAAGGGTTAGAAGTTGGTGCTACATAAGCTGGATTTGCTGTAGTGCTTGTGTCTGCAATAGTATCATAGTGAACAGTGAACGTAACAGACTCACTAACATCTGTATCAGCTGCAAGCTTCGATGTATCAAGGTCAACAGTAAAGGTAAGCTCTGCTGCTGTGCTTGTATCAGCATCGAACCCCACATTAGTAGCACCCGTATCACCACCTAACACCAACAAACCGTCAGTGCCAGTTGCTACGACTGTATAAGTGAATGTTTCTCCAAATTCACCCTGCACGTCAGCAGCAACACTTTTAATTGTAACATCGGAATCAGTGTAAACATCCCCAAAGTTAATTACTGTTGTATCTAGCGCAAGAGTGATAGGGGTTATATACTTAGCAAACACATTGACTACAGAATTTACCCCAGTTTCATCATCTAATACGGTAGATGTATTGGCCATTGCTGTTGATGACATTACCAATACTGATGTAGCTAATAATACTTTTTTTGATGTTGCTAAGAATGATTTTTTCATGTGTAATTCTCCATATTTCACTTTAAAATAAATAACTTTCCCGCAGTATTGCCAGAATATTATTGTGCGATATCGTTATAGGCAACCATCACAGTGACTGTAGCAGCAAGGTCCCCGCTCATAATTCCTGTGTCCAAGTCAACATAAAATTCATGTGCCTGGTATGCTCCTGTGCCTGTGTCTATATAAGTTAAACTGTCTGCTGTATATCCTCCGCTAGAGGTCCGGGAAATCTGTACGACGCCCGTGCTGTCATCATTGCTTATCTCCACCGTATAGTCATAAGTGTTTTCTGCATTGACAGTAAAATCCACCACAACACTGTCCACTTCGCTATCGTTATAAACATCGCCAAAATCGATGGCAGAAAGAGCAAGGGACAGCTCTATTGCTTTTACAGCATCGCCGTTGATGTAAAACACCCCCTCTCTTTCCTCAAATTGAGCTTGTAAAGGCGTTGACAGAAAAACAAGGAGAATAAACAGCGCTTTATTCATCTCAGGACCTTTTAGAGTTCATTTTAGAGTTCAAAGTCGAACTTCTCGGAAAAAGACAGTTTTTCATTTTCAAAAACAACCTGCACATGGTCAGCTTTTGCAGCCATTTCCGTTGACTTTTTCAGCTCAAACGAATGCGCCCGGTAGAACCCTTGTTTAAAGCTTTGCTCTTTTATTAAGTTTTTGTTGTTGTAAAACTTAACGTCTATATCAAGCGGGTAAGAAAAATTACCGGTATTCTTGACCTTTCCCAGCAGGTCATAGCCGGTGTCTGTTTTCTCTATCCGCAATGCATCAAAATCAAGGCCGGTTTCAAGCGCGCCTTTTCTGCCGTAATAGTGAACCCCGATATTCATCAGCATAGTCACCTGGTTTTTATTACCTCTAGGAGGCAGCTCTTTAAACACCAGAAGAGCAACATACTCTCCGTCCTGTAAATCTTTTTTTATTCTTGGTGCAACTTTTACCTGTATCTTGCCCTTCGGCGGAATCACAACTATTCTTGGATAGGCCACTAACTGATCTCCCAGATAGTATTCGTCCTTAGCCCATGCCGGTTTTGCAAAATCTACCTTAACCCTTACTGGTTTGCTCCCTGAGTTAATCAGAGTGTTCTCTTTCGTAACCGGTTGTTCAAGATTGACGCCCATACTTGTTCGGGTGACCGAGAATGCAGCGAAACTGCTTGCGGAACAAACGGCTAATGAGATAGCGACAAGGGCTTTAGCATATTTTTTCATTAACAGTGTTACTTCCTTTTAGTTTTTTATTTTTTATCAAAAAAAAGCAAAAAAATGACCTCCCAAGGAAGGCCATACATAAACATCAGCTCAAAAGGCAAAAGTACTCATACACTTTCAGCAACTCGCTGCCATTTTACAGGCCCTATAGTTTTACGCCCCAGTGTTTCCCCAGGTTTGCGAATCAACTTCATAACTATTACAAAGCGATTATATTATTTCTTATTTAAATTAAGTTCTTGCATTTAAACCCTATCATATTTCACTTTAAAATTAAGCTCTTAGATGAATTTTTTAACAATATAAAATAAAAAAGTTTTATCTGCTGCTGGCTACTGTTTTACGATCCTAACAGCTTTATAATTTTGTCTTTATCTAAGCCTGCCGCCCGAGTCTATAACCATCACAAAATAACAACCTTGTTCTTGATCAAAAAAAAATGTTATTTTCAAAGACCTCACTTTTAAAGTAAGTTTTGGTATGCATATCTAAACGCCAGTACATAAAAAAGACAAAAAAAATGGCCTTCCAAGGAAGGCCATACATAAAATTCAGCTCAAAAGCAAAAGTGTCTATACACTCTTGGCAACTGGCTACCATTTTACAGGCCCTATAGCTTTGCGACCCTAGGTTTCCCTAGGTTTGCGAATTAGTTATTTAAAATTAAGAGTATAATAACGCTTTCAAATCTTAAATCAAGTATTTACATGCCTAATTATAAAATATACGTATACGCTTAAATAACAATCAAATATACGTATACGCTTAAATAACAATCAAATATATAACGATAAATACCTTCATGCCACCCACTCCATGAGATTCACTTTGATTACTCTTTTCCTCGTAGCGGCTTATTTTAAACTTCTTGATTTGCTTTATAGTATTCTTGGCATTCTGTTTCTCGGCCCCTGACGACTCGTTTCCCCTGCAATAAACCATGGGTTTCAATGACCACAGTATGCTGCCCTTCCTGATGACTGTCGTCAGAGAAAAAGATGATCACCCAGTCAAAAATATGATGGAGCTTATGTGCACGTTCGCTGTTCGAAAACAGGGCGGTAAAGTGCCAATGATCAAGGGTTATATGCAATGTCGGCAGCCAGGCTTTATTGTCAGGATTAAAACGTTTGGATGTAATCAAAGGCAGTTTTCCGGCAGCAGCTTTACTGCGATATTCGGCATCCACTTTTAACAGCAAAGGAACAGGAATAATGTTTGACGCCGGTATTAATGGTTGCCAGCGTTCGCTAAAATGCTTTAACAGCCAGGCCTCTATCGCCTCTTTACGCTTAACCCCCAGCCCTTCGACCTTGTCAAGCTGACCATTGCGGGTGGCATTTTCCAGTGATTCCAGAGTATCAATATGCAGGCGGTCATAAATGCGCTGTGCCAGTATCCGGCCGACGGTCGGTATAGATTGGAATAGTCCAATCGGGTCAGATTCACCCCGCAGACTTTCCAGACGGCTGATACGACCCGTCGCGACGTATTCATAAATACACTGCGCAATCCCCGATCCAATGGTAGGCAAATCCAGAAGTCCTTTTATGCCTTTAGCCTGCGCCAGCGAGTCTAAATCCTCGCTCAGGTTATCCAGAGTATTCGCCGCCTGAAGATAAGCCTGATAGCGGAAGGGGTTAGCACGCTGGATTTTTAGCAACGCCGCTATTTCGCGTAGTTTTTCGCCTACTTCATGATTAAAATTAGTCATCACTCTCTCACATCAGATAATTGTCCTCGAATATAAAAAGGATAAGCACACTTTTTGATTGCAACAAGTTTACACAATCCTTTTATAACGGCTTATTGACACCGGCAGGCATAAGGGATCTTAAAGTTTGTTACAAAAAATGCAGCACCACAGAGCCCACACACACTTCATAAGTTCGTAGGGTGCGCTCCGCACACCAATTACCAATGCTTGCGGTGCATAAAATGCACCCTACTATTTTGGTGGTAGTTCGTAGGGTGCGCTCGGCGCACCAATTGCCAGTGCTTGCGGTGCATAAAATGCACCCTACCAATAACTATTTGAGTATTGACTCGGTGTCCTCTGTGGTAAAACCTTTAAGTTTGTCATTAAAAATGAATAAGCTTATTTAAGTCCAAAGGCATTAAATACAGAGGGATAACCCTAAACTATCTTGACTTTTCTATCCTTACCAATAGGATATGATAATATTCAGATGTTTAGATTGAGTTATATTTTTTGAGATTCCCACGCCTACCATACAAGCCTCAAACACGTGCATCATGGTCATTACTGTTAGTGACTATTGTAATTTTTGTGTGCGTTTCTCAAAATCTGGGAAAATCCTCGTCATGTCCTTTAGCACCTCACTTAGCGTTAACAGAACAACTGGCACAGGATACTAAAAATAAAAGCGGGTCAGAATGCAGCAGCAGTGAGCACCTGATCAATACTTTTACGCTTAATCTGGAATTTTTTATTCCTCTGTTTGTTCTGACGCTGGTGCTTGCCACTATAATACGCCAACATTCACGTACCCCCCATCTTTTCACTGAACCCATTCGCTATTATGGGGTCAGGCGACACGTCGTATTCTGCACTTTTCAAGAATAAAAACTCCGTTACTACCACTGTCTTTACCACTATTCAGAGCTTTTTTCGATCCTTATACTATGGTTTTTAGTATTTTTTGCTGTGAACTTAGCAAACATCTGAATATTTTAAATAACAGATCGTATTTATTATGCATCTGAATAATTATATTTATTTCTAAAAAATTTCCGGAGTAACACTGTGTTTATCCTTCAATTAATGAAAGCAACGGTCAGATTACGACTGATGATGCTATTAGTGTCATCTTTATTATTATCAGCTTTTTCAGTCGCAGCACAACCTGTTTCTACAGGCTGGCTAACCCATCCCGATCACCCACCAGTGCAAGCGCGTTTTATGCTGACCGGTGAGATTGATAAAAAAAACAGCCAGGTCAATGGCTTACTCGAAGTTAACCTTAAGGGTGAATGGAAAACCTATTGGCGATCGCCGGGTGAAGGCGGTATTTCGCCAATACTTGACTGGAGCCAGTCAACTAACCTGACGGCTTTACAATGGCAGTGGCCAACCCCCACTTTTTATAAGCAATTGGGTATCATGACCCTGGGTTACAAACATCATGTTATTTTCCCATTGCAGTTAACCTTTAATGATATTAATCAGCCCATGGTTTTTTCAGGAAAATTAACACTGCCGACCTGTACCAATATTTGTGTGCTCACGGAATATGAATTGAATTTGCCGGCGGTCACCTTGACTGAGTTAAAAACAGATCCAACGGCGCAACATTTATATCAACAAGGGCTTGCAAATGTACCGACCCAGAGTAATTCCACCGAGGTTATCAAGACATCCTTTGACTATGATTCACAACGCCTACAAGTAAAATTACAGCAAACAAACGAGTGGCAGGATCCGCAAATTCTGATCGATGGTGAGCAGATCGGCGATGACCATTTTTCTCAACCTGTAATCAACATTAATAATAATATTGTAACGGCAACCTATAAGGTAACCAATTGGTTAGGCAAAACCCATCTTGCCGGAAAGCCAGTTTCTATTACCGTTTCTGATGCGCTTTTTGCGCATGAATTAAGTGCTGTGATTGATGATAATCCCTTAGTAAAAAGCAGTTCAACCAATTTACTGACTATGATTGTTCTTGCATTATTAGGGGGCATAATACTCAATATTATGCCCTGTGTATTACCCGTATTGGGCATGAAGCTTAACAGTATGCTGACCTCGTCAGATCTCAGTAAGAAAACTATTCGCCTGCAATTTTTGGCCTCTGCATTTGGAATATTAACCTCGTTCTGGTTATTAGCCTCAGGGTTACTTATTTTAAAGCTCACGGGTCATGCGATGGGTTGGGGAATTCAGTTCCAAAGCCCCTGGTTTATTGCTTTTATGGTGATTATAACCGCCCTCTTTACGGCGAATTTACTGGGTTTATTTGAGGTTCAATTACCCGCTCGACTGTCCACATCAGTCGCCAATAAAGGGGGGAATGCAACCTTCGGTCATTTTGTACAAGGTATGTTTGCAACCTTGCTTGCAACCCCCTGCAGTGCACCTTTCTTAGGCACTGCCGTGGCTTTTGCTTTAGGAGCCAGCATCGTTGAAATGTGGATCATATTTACCTTTTTAGGACTGGGCATGGCTTTGCCCTGGCTGGTTTTTGCATTATTCCCAAACCTCATATCATTCATGCCTAAACCCGGGCTGTGGATGAATACAATAAAAGTCATTTTTGGGTTAATGATGTTGCTAACAACGCTGTGGTTATTGACCTTGCTAGTCCCTTTTATCGGTGGCTTGACAACCCTAGTGACAGGTTTATTGTTCTGCGTTTATTTGTTGTACCGCATAGCTAAGAATAAGGGTAAAAAAACAGTTATTGTGATTTTAGCCGTTAGCTTACTAATAACCAGTGCAGTGCTTTTTACTGCAAGCCTGACCACAAAGCATTGGGCGACACTTATTAAGGATGATCTGACTTGGCTGCCACTCAATAAAAACAGCATTGATCAATATGTAAAACAGGGCAATACCGTTTTTATTGATGTAACGGCTGATTGGTGTATCACCTGCAAAGCCAATAAAATCGCCGTTATTTTACAAGAGCCCGTCTATTCAGAGCTGCAGCAGGAAAGCGTAATAACCATGAAAGGAGATTGGACCAAGCCCAGCGACAGGATAACGACTTATTTGCAAAGTCATCAACGCTTTGGTGTGCCTTTAAATGTGGTTTATGGTCCGAATGCTCCGCAGGGTTTGACTTTATCTGTCTTATTAAGCAGTGATGAGGTTATTCAGGCACTGGAAGATGCAGGGAGAAAAAAATAATGACGAGTCAGGGGATGAAAAAGGCTAAACCTAAAACAAAAGTACGACGGTGGGTAAAAGAAATCCTGGTATTCACTCTTATTCTGATGGTTATATCTATCGCAATTGATGCCTGGCGCAGCACAGATATGCCATCGACAAAGATGCCTTTACTGTCAATAAGTACCCTGAAAGGCGACTGGGTCGATATTAAAAAGATGAGTCAAGATAAGCCCGTTTTACTCTATTTTTGGGCAACTTGGTGCCCTGTGTGTAACTTTGTAAGCCCAAGTGTCAATTGGCTGTCGGAGAGTCACCAGGTCATTTCTGTGGCTCTCACGTCCGGTAATGATAAACGCTTAGGGCAATTTATGGCTTACAAAGAGTACAACTTTCCGGTTATTAACGATCCAACGGGTAGCATTGGCAAAGCATGGGGTGTTGCTGCCACGCCATCAATCGTGATTATAAAAAAAGGTCAAATATCTTCAATCACAACCGGCTTTACAACCCCGATAGGTATGTGGATACGTTTACACTTTTATTAAGGTAACTTCATGAAATCATTGCCATTATCAATATCCATTGCAGTATTTGGCTACGCTTACACTTCTATCAAGGTAACTTCATGAAATCATTGCCGTTATCAGTATCCATTGCAGTATTCGGCTACGCTTACACTTCTATTAAGGTAACATTATGAAATCATTATTATTATCAACATCCATTGCAGCAAGCCTGCTGTTCTCATCGCTAGTATCAGCGGAAAACATCAGCGCTGCACAACAAAAACAGTTATCTGAAATCACGGATTTATTGGAACAAAATCCGGAAATTATTAAAGGATTATATACAAATTTAACCCAGTACGTCGAGAATCAAGGAAGCATCAGTAATAAACTAAAACAGCATCATGACTATTTATATAATAATCCGATGCATCCTTATTTTGGCTCAGAGGAACCTAAACTAACCATTATCAACTTTAGCGATTACAACTGCGCCTACTGCAAGCGCTTAGAATCAGCGCTGGTTGAAATACTTAAAAAGTATCCTGAAATTCGAGTCGTTAATGTCTATTTAACATTTCAGCAAAGTATGATCTCGGATTTGAAGACTAATACAGCATGGTATGCTTTGAATGTATGGGAAAATGACCGACCTAACTTTGCGGAAGTACACCGCTTAATGATGGCTAAACCATCGAAACATGACCGTCAATCGATCATGACCATAGCGGAGATGACCAGCACTGAATCGGCGTTGGCAGTAAATGAAATAAAACAGCAGTTGGTTGTAAAAAATGAGAGAGTCTTCGGCCAATTAGGTTTGCGTGGCACACCAAGTTTAATTATTGGCGATCAAATCATTCCGGGTTTTATTCCTCAAGCGCAACTGGATAAATTAATCCAAACACAATTAAAATAGGATAGAAATCAGCCCCGTAGCATAAATTAAATGCTACGGGGCTAGGTTTTAGTGCAACGAAACTGTTCAGGTCTTGTAATAATAATGAGTCATAGACAGCACTAAGAAACGATTCGTCACTTCACTGACAACAATCCAAACTATTTTTTCATTGATAGCAGGATGTTTCTCCAATCAAAAGTACCACGGTCAGTGGGGCAACAATATATTCACCATTAAACTGTTTCGCTAAAAATCTGCGCCTATGGTCAGTTGCTTTAGCAGCGATCGGAGGAGCTGTCGCCCTAAGCTGGATAAAGCTAATAGCGACCCATTCCCATACCCAAACCATGAAAAACACCCCCAAATACAACGCCTAAAATCATATAAATAACTGATAGGATAATAAAAGCAGGAATTGAGGCAATGGCTAATTTGACCAGAAAAATGACCATAGACATAAAGGGTATTTTCATATCAACAATAGTGACTTCTTGTTTTTCATTACTCTGCCTATCTGACATATTAACTCCTGGTGAATGATATTATTTAAATTTTTTTGCAAAAATAGTTAAACTTTAGACGGTGAAGCAGATTGCAGTATTTCTTTATTTTCAAAAAAAATTATTACAAATCGATCCTCTCTAAAAAACACATTGAAATCCTATAGGATGTTTATGGAATGATAAAAAGTGCATTATTCAACAGTCTTAACACTCTGTACCCGTGGCAAAAAAACGCATAGCAGTTTGTTGAACCCTGTTCTTTCATTTTATTTCTACTGATTAGGCTTGCTCATTAATTATTTTTATTAAACATTTTTCTGTATGCCTGCTCAAGATCCATAGATCGGTCTTTATAATCGATCACATCACCAAACTCGACTTCTATGCGTAATTTTTTTTCACGGTTTTTTATCGCTGTTTTTAACGCTATATTTGAATTGGTTTTTATGTGTACGGGCAGTATCTGCAACTTGTTTTTAACTGCGATAAGCTGCGTCCCTTTCTTGAACTCAGTAAGGTCGCGGTCCTGCACATTACGCGTGCCTTCGGGAAATATAAAAATGGAAGCATTATTGCTCAAACTTTTTTTAATATCTTTAAAGAATTGACTCATTTTATTAGAGCCCCTGTCCAGTAAAATAGAGCCCCCATTACGCACAAACTTACCAAAGAAAAAAGAGTTATAAAGTTCTTTTTTTGCAACCCACAAACCAAAAACATTAGTGTCTTTTAATGCCATTTCAATCACACAGGGATCGATAATGCTGCGATGATTGGAGAGCAGAAGATACTGCCCGTCAGGGTTTACCTTATCAAGGCCGGAAACCACTATTTCAATATTAAGTTTGGAGAACAATCTGACAGCATACTCCAAACGGAGCTTCTTTTTATCAGCATTACTTGTCACTTTATTTAATTTGAAGCCAAATTTGTTGGTTAAGAATAACGAATAAATGGCTATTTGTATTTGTTTCAGGTTCAAAAAACACTCCAAAAATAAATGTCATTGGGACTGAACAGCCCCAAAATGGTGCGTATATTGCCATAGAAAGCGGGACAGCCAAAATTTTAATCTAAATTCTATTTTAATAAAAGGTTTGGCGTCACCATAAATGATCGGACAATTGTACTGTCGGCGTTTTTCAAGAGAATGATAAAAAGTACAAAAAAGAGAGCATTCAGCGTTTTTTTTGCTTATATTGACGGCAAAGCGGCAGATGGATATGGATATAACCATCGAAGATTAGTCTGCCCTCAAAAATATTTTACTGGCCGATGGTGGTTTGGTGGCCGAGTCTATTTTTGAAAAAAATAAGGTCTGGCTATTTAAAATGCCAATAATTTAAATAGAAGGCGCCCAGGGTTTTATCGTAAAAAATTCTCATTAACAGCCCTCACCTAGACGCTAACGCCTGGTTAACTAGCGCATAGATTGTGGATTTTTGTTTGTAAAACTGTTGTACGTCGAATTGAACCCGTTGTTAAAGGTCATCACATCGACAGAGCTTGTGCACATTTGATACAGCGAATGGCCGTCGGATCGATTGCCAAACGGCGTACATTGATGTCTTCATCACAGTCGGCACAGATTCCATATATCTGTTGATCCAATCGCTTTAGCCCCTGCTCCACACTGATTAATCGACGTTCTCGACGGCGCGAAGATTCAAGTGCCATTTGCTGGATCTGCATGGCATCGACCCTCGATACGCGGCCAACAGCGGCCTGATCCAGGGCCACTGGTTTGATATCATTTTCCGTAGCGGCAAGGGCTACAATGAGCTCTGCCTTAAGGGCTATCAACTGCTCGCGAAACTGAATTATATTATCTGGATGCATGTTATTATCCTTGTTAATGAACCTAGTGTCTTCGAACGTAAGTTTGTATTGTATATTTACAACCTAATTTCATCACCCCCTCTAATAGAAAGGGGGTGGATAATTATATTCTTAATGTAAGTTACCACTCGTCTTGACTCTGTGTAGCGCGGCTCTCGGTGGTAATACCTTTAAATTTTTTACAAAAAATCACCACCACTTCGTCATAAAAATGAATAGGTTTATTTAAGTCAAAGGCACTAGGTGCCTGACACCACTCTGATTCGTTCTTCCAGAACGAATCAGAGTGGTGTCATTAAATAAATTTTAAATGATGCTTCATAGGGTTTTTGAATACATAAAAGCCTTGCATCCCTTTCGTCAATACCAACTGAAAAATGCTTATACGCTAAGGAAATATTGATACTCCCATAATGCTCAGCATACAATTTAGACCCGCCAAGCCAACCAAATAAATAAATAAATAAAAAACAGGACAGTTTTTTTCGAAATTTTGAAAAAAATTCATATTATGATAAAAATCATCAACGAGTTTAGTGATACCAGATAACTTTCCCGCCATTGTGTAAGAGTTGTCTCCTACGCCATATTCAAAACCCATCATTGAACCAAAACCTATTTGCCCCTCTAAAAACTGAAAAGCCAAGACACCCGTTTTTTGATAATAACAAGGCCAAATGAATAACCATTCTATATCTACCCTCTCCAGCAGCACACCATAAGGTATTTCTTACCAGCGTTATGACCGATGCCAAAAATAACATTTATAGCATTCACTGGGCTGATTATAGTTTTCCTGTGAGCATTCCGCTGCGTTTTGTGCTTTATATTCATAACAAACTGATTTATAGCTGCCTTCAAACCCTTTTGTTGGCTGCTATATTGATCTTAACCACACAAAAAGACACGCTGAATACAACGAGAAATACAATGGTAATAAATGTATCAACAAGTGAAATTAAACAACCGCCTCCACAGATCAATATAAAGTCTGATCTTATCTTCATACCAAAAGTATGAAATTTATGAGCACTTGTTGCAAAGGAAAAATTTATGCTGACAAAGCCATCAGGATGAATTTTAATAATAAATATAATCACTTTATTAATACGTTTGGTATTAATAAATGTAGCCAGCGTGGAATATTTTTATCTGTGTTCTAGAGATTGCAAACACTCTGTTCATGGATTGAATCGACATGATAAGTTAATTAATGAATGGGTGGGGTGATCTCTGCGCACCCTACCGGAAGTATTGGTCTTCGCCGTACAAAAAGGCACAGTGAACGCAACGGGAAATACAATGATAATAGAGTGCATTAACAAGCAAAATTAACCAACCCGCCTCCACATATGAATACTCCCCTGATTTCAAACAGTGAGAAAAGCTTGGCTGTCCTGCCTTATTGTTTTCTTTTAGCATTAAACGATAGGATAATGCTCCTATTTAAACCAAACTTTTCCACCTATCATTTTATAGGCAGGGGTACCTCGTATTAGCATTTCTCTGGCGAACACTGTTGCGCATTCAGGACAAGTACATTCTTCCGTTGTGAAATTTTTAGTAATTCGCTCTTTGAAGCATTTTACAAGAGAGCCTTTTCCGCCTTTTTTATATTTAAAAAGTGGATGTTGGCATTTACTGCAATAAATATTCACACTTCTAGAGGGCGCCTTAGTATTTGGTTTTGCCATAAATTTCCTCTAACATTCACTAATATATTGATTACCAGAACCTTGAGCTTCACTAATCTGTTTATTAGGCTGTATTTCTCATTCACTGATAGGATGATCCTTGTGCCCGCATTTAAGTAATACACGTTGATAGGCATCAAACTCAAAGCCTTACGTATACTTAAGATACCGGTTATATCACTTTCAATTCCTAGCCTGATTCAACCATATCACGATCAAAATTAATCTTAAAATCACACTGATCATAAACACT
>JBLHWW010000107.1:0-12732 GCA_047629075.1 Psychromonas sp.
CCGGCATGGCCCGCACCAGGATGCCCAAAAATCCAAGTAGACCACTTTATTCTGATACTCGCCAAGATCAAGCTCACTTAACCACAGCTGTTGCTGCGCAACCGTTATATTGCTACTTAATAACATAATTAAAACTGTCACAAATTGCACAAAGCGGCTCATAATTTCTCTTTTTTAATTATTGTTTACGCGAGTATGGTCTAAAATATTAAATTTTCCTTATTATGTTAGTACGTTACGTCCAATATTAATGTGAATCAGTCGACACTGTGAAATATTTTTGCCAGTGGAAATAAACGCCACCATCCTGAAACCTTAATCCGCTGCTGTAATGATACACAGAGGAAATTTTTCGTTAACTGTAAAGTGCAAGTCAATCAAGCATAGAATTGTCTTTAGTTCACCGCCAGATACTTGTAAAATAATTAAAAATTAACGGAGATAATTCAATGACCACAACAATGACAATAACCCGCCCCGATGATTGGCACGTGCATTTGCGCGACGGTGAAGTATTAAAGTACACCGTGCATGACACCAGCCGTTATATGGGCCGTGCGATTATCATGCCTAACCTTGTGCTGCCCGTAACGAATACAACATTAGCACTTGCATACCAGGCAAGAATTTTTACGGCACAGCCTAAGCCTGGCTTTAAACCATTAATGACTCTCTATTTAACCGATAGCACCAGCGCTGATGAGATAAAAAAAGCCAAAGCATCGGGACAAATTTATGCTGCCAAATTATACCCAGCAGGTGCCACTACCAACTCAGACTCAGGTGTCACCTCGGTTGAAAAAATAAAAGATGCCCTGCAGGCGATGCAGGAAGTAGGCATGCTGCTACTGATTCACGGTGAAGTCACCGCCAGTGAAATTGATATTTTTGACCGTGAAGAGATTTTCTTAAAGAAAGTCCTTGCGCCAATAGTTGCAGCCTACCCCAATCTAAAAATTGTTCTAGAGCATATCACCACGGCAAATGCGGTAGATTTTGTTAATAATGCAGGCGACAATGTCGCAGCAACTATTACCGCCCACCATTTAATGTTTAATCGCAACCATATGCTAGTGGGTGGAATACGTCCGCACTTATACTGTTTGCCTATTTTAAAGCGTAATATTCACCAGCAAGCATTAATTAAAGCGGCAACCGGTGGCACTAAAAAATTCTTCTTAGGCACAGATTCTGCTCCGCACTCAGTTAACCAAAAAGAAGCTGCCTGTGGTTGTGCGGGGTGTTATACCGCTCATGCGGCCATTGAATTATATGCAGAAGTCTTTGAACAAGCTGGCGCATTGGATAAGTTGGAAACCTTTGCCAGTTTTAACGGTCCTGATTTTTATAATCTGCCACGTAATGACGATACTATTACCCTTGAGAAATCCGATTGGAATGTGCCTGCTTCAATGAGTTTTGGTGACCAACAAGTGGTGCCGATTAAAGCCGCTGAAAAAATACTTTGGAAAGTGCTGTAGATATATTGTTTAATTTCGGCACAAAAACGAATAACTGCTTTTATTCACTTTTTGTGCCGTTGCTGTATTATTTTGCAAAAGGCAGCAACGGCCTAGATAGTTTTATAAAAAATGAATTAAAACTATTATTAGCTAAGTCCTGCGGGCATTTTCTTGATAAATTGCGTTAATAGGACAATACGTACCCCATTCACACGACCTTCAATCTGCTCCGGATTATCCGTTAGTGAGATATTACGCACCGGCGTACCGCGTTTAGCGGTAAAGCTACTGCCTTTCACGTCGAGGTCTTTAATTAAGGTAACGTTATCACCCCCGGCCAGAACAGTGCCATTTGAATCACGTGTCGCGACAACTTCTTCGATTTGATCCGCAGCAACATTGTAATCGGCCCAGGCTTTAGTTTCATCTTCCATGTACATCATATCTAACAGGTCATTCGCCCAACCTTCGTTTTTAGCGAGTCTGGTTAACAGACGAAACGCCAACACTTGAACAGCGGGTACCTGACTCCACATGCTGTCATTAAGACAACGCCAATGATTACTGTCCATTTCGGTATTTTTTTCAATTTGTGGTAAACAGGTAGCACAGACTAAAACCGATTTATCAGAGTTAGGCTCAGCCACCGGCGGTACCTCGAAAACAGCTAAGTCAGAAGTGCAACCACAAAGTTCACAAGCAGCATTACTACGTGCTAATAGCGCTTTTTTAATCGGCATAATAGTCCTTTAAAGGAGATGTACCCACATTACTTGAAGGTAGATCTGCAAGTAATTGGGGTATCAAAATAAGATGGCGCTATTATGCCCCTCTTTAAGCATAAAAAAAAGTTTGATTAGTCGCTCATTTATTCAGTAAATAGATTTATAAAATTCATTATTTATGTAGCAAATGACAATATTACTTACCTAATGGGCTGGTTCACGTTAAAATAGATTTTTTATATCGACACTATTTTAAACACTGAGCAAAATCCTATGAATGAAGCACTGAACATTGCAGACCAAACTCTGGTCCTGCATCGTCACCCAAAAATAAAAAATGAAACATTACAAGCATGGGATTCTGCTGATGAATACCTCATCAATTACTTCTCTGAAAATGAACTGCAAAAACAGCTGAATGAAAATGAGAAAATATTGCTTATTAACGACAGCTTCGGCGCGCTAACTTGTTACCTGCAAGAATTTCAGCGCACCGTGGTTTCAGACTCATATTTAGCGATTAATTCCATCAAACTGAATATGCAGCGTAATCGTTGCCCGGAAGAAAATCTTCTTTTACAGGACAGTCTGCAGCAGTTTCCTGACAACGTAAAAATTGTACTGATTAAAATACCTAAAACACTTTCTTACCTTGAAGAAATGTTACAAAAATTACACGCAGTAATAACGCCTGAAACTATCGTTGTGGCGGCCGGTAAAGTCAATATGATCCATAACTCTACTCTAGATTTATTTGAAAAATATATCGGTACAACCAAAACGTCATTGGCGAAAAAGAAATCGCGTTTAATCTTCAGTTTACCGATCATAAAAGAAGTGCCTGAAAAAGAGATAGCAATCACCTGGGAAATTGAAAAGCTTGATTGGAAAATCCATAACCATGCTAATGTATTTTCTCGTAACCACTTGGATATTGGTGGTCGTTTCTTAATGGACAATCTCCCTAAAGGTGATTTTTCTAAAGTTGTAGACTTAGGTTGCGGTAACGGTATTATTGGCATGGCAGCATCTGCCGCATACCCGAAAGCACAAATCACCTTTATTGATGAGTCCTACATGTCGATTGATTCTGCACGTATTAACATGCAGAAAAATTTACCTGAAGAACAAGCTGAAAATGCACGATTTGTGGTTAATAACGGCTTAGTGGGTTTCAAACCGCGCAGCTATGATCTGATTTTATGTAACCCTCCTTTTCACCAGCAACAAACAATTACCGATCAGATTGCCTGGAGCATGTTTAATGATGCACATTTCTGTTTAGTCGAGAATGGTGAGTTAGTGATAGTCGGTAATCATCATCTTAACTATCAGGACAAGCTGGAGCGTATCTTTGGCAACTGTGAAGTTGTTAGCCAGAACAAAAAGTTTGTTATTTTACGTGCAGTAAAAGAAGATTAGTTTTCAAAAAAAATCTAAACAGTAAAAAAGCAACTCTTTGAGTTGTTTTTTTTTGTTTAAAAAAAAACCGTTTGGTTTTACTCGAACGGTTTTTATCTTATGGTGTTATATGCGATTACTTTTTACATACAATTACTTAAAAAGACCTATCGCATTGACAAATACGAGTAGAATACCTAACGGTGCAACATAACGTAAAAGTGTTAATACGATAACAAAATATGTATCAGATAAGTTAAACTCTTCTTTTAAAATCTCAGGTTTAATGACCCAACCGGCAAAGACTGATATAAATATGCCACCCAGCGGCAATAGAATATTAGCGGTAACGTAATCTAAAAACTCAAAGATATCACCACCCATTCCAAAAGACAGTTTTGTCCATTCAGCACCGGAAAATGAGAATATAGTACATAAGCTTAGAATCCAAACCGCAGCACCGGCAAGAATTGCCGCTTTAGTACGGCTCATATTTTGGCGTTCAGCAAGGTATGCAGTAGGCGATTCAAGCAGCGCAATAACCGATGTAAATGCAGCAAAAACGATCATAACAAAGAACAAAGTCCCTACAAAATCACCAAAAGGCATTGAACCAAAGGCAAGAGGAATCGATTGAAACAATAACCCCGGTCCAGCACTTGGCTCTAAACCATGCGCAAATACAATGGGATAAATAGCGAGTCCCGCAATTAATGCAACAACAGTATCAGCCACAGCAATCATAATAGAGGTTTTAACGATTGAAACACCTTTAGGTAAATAGGCGCCGTAGATCATCATAATGCCCATCGCTAAACTGAGGGTGAAAAAGGCATGGCCTAATGCAACTAATGCGCCTTCAATCGTAAGCTGAGAAAAATCAATATGAAACATAAAGGTAAAGGCAGCAGCAAAGTCACCCACAACGGCTGAGTAAAACATAATGCCGACTAATAATACTAACAAAGCTGGCATTAAATAAGTGATTGCTGTTTCCAGCCCCTCTTTGACGCCTTTAGAGATAACGTAAACGGCAGCACCAAGTGTTAGCGTTGACCAGACAAGAAGTTGCGGTACGCTGGTAATTAAATCAGTAAATAAAGCCCCAATTACATCTGCATTAGTGGCAGGATCCGCAGCTGCAGTGCTAAATTCGCCAGCACCGGCAAAAAATACGTAAGCTGCCGCCCAACCTGCAATAACCGCATAAAAACTTAATATTAGAAAACCCGCCAACACCCCAATAGTACCGATAATAGACCAATGAGATGAATGACCCGACTCGGTGGCAACATGTGCGATTGCATTGGCAGGTGTTGAGCGCCCGCGTTTACCAATAACAACTTCGGCCATCATTACCGGAATACCGATCAAAAATATACATAGAAGGTAAACAAAAACGAATGCTCCACCGCCATTTTCACCCATGATATAGGGGAACTTCCATATATTACCAAGCCCAACTGCAGCACCCGTTGCAGCTAAGATATACGCGTATCGACTTGACCATCGATTGGAAACATGAGTATCAGTATTCATTTAAATCCTTGAGGTGTAATTAAAATAGTTATAGTTATAGCCAGAACGTATAAAAATGCAAATTAAGCAAATAACGGCTTAAGAATAATAATAGTTGAACTGGGAGGCTACACAAACTGTAATAAAAATTTTATGCTGGCAATAGCATAAAAATTGGAGCATAACAATTAAAAAAACATAGATCAATACTAATAAAAACAGAGTGTTCTAATTAGCATCAATAACAACTAATTTACATCATTAAAAATACGGGGATAATATATTGCGGTCAGCCTTAGCTGCGAATACTTTGTCATAAGTCACTTTAACTATTTGAAACTGATTAAAAATTCGGTTAAAAGTGAGTCCATGTGATTTTTCAATCAGCATACATAAAATAAAATTATCATCATTATCTAAAACAAAATACTTTTTAGATTCTTTAATAGCGGATGATTTTAATATTATATGATCACCTTTATTAACCTGCGGTTGTGGATCAACACTCGATGCAAATAACCAATTTTTGGGCATGATAGGTTTATGGTACTGATTGGCAACTAAGATATGCAGAATAAGCTGAGATCTTAATACTGGCCCATAGCCGGCTAATGCAGGGCCTTCAAAAAGATCAATATAATTAGCAACATCTTCAATAGTAAAAAAAATCGGTTGATCAAATTTTAATATCAGCATTTCGGGTTTATAAACAATATCGAAGGCCCGATCACCCATATTGAGGGTTAACGTCGTCCGCTTATGATCAAACAGCCAATGCCAATTTGCCTGCGGTCTATAATCAATGATTCCCTGCATTCTTTTATACAAAGTCAACTTCACCTATCTAATATCAAATCCATTAATGTCTGCTCATTTATGTTGGTTAAAACACATGCAAACCAGACATAAAACTACGTTTTAGTCTTTGCTATTAATTTGATTCATAACATCCTGTTATTCCACACTGCGTGGCCAGCTAAAGCTGTTCAAAATCGTTCCAGACGATTTTGTATAATTAGAACAACTAGTTACTGCAATTAACGCCTTGCTTTCATGCATTTTCCGGCGCCTAAAAAGACCACTCATTAGTGGTACTGGTATTACTGCTCTGCACCAACAGAGCAGTATTATAAATTAAATATTATTGACAATATTTTTAACTAATTGAGGGCCATTGTAAATAAAACCAGAATAGATCTGCACTAAACTTGCACCCGCTTGTATTTTTTCTTTGGCAGCAATCACATTATCAATGCCACCCACACCAATAATCGGGATCTCTCCTTTTAATTGCGCGGCAAATTTTGCAATCACAGCGGTACTTTTATTTTGCAGAGGACGGCCACTTAAACCACCCGCTTCACCTGCATGCGACATTCCCTTAACCATCTCACGATCAAGGGTGGTATTAGTGGCAATTAAACCATCAATTTTGTATTTGAGCAATGAAGCTGCGATTGAGACAATCTCCTGATCACTGAGATCCGGCGCAACTTTTAAGGCAATAGGCACGTATTTATTGTATTTAACCTGCAGTTCATTTTGGCGTGTTTTGAGCACATCAAGCAATTCATCCAGTGCTTCACCATACTGCAATGAACGTAATCCAGGTGTGTTGGGTGAGGAGATATTGACCGCAATATAATCGGCATAGGGATAAACTTTATCCATGCACAATAAGTAATCATCTTTGCCCTGTTCCACCGCTGTTGATAGATTTTTTCCGATATTAATACCAATAACACCTTTGAAATTACTGTCCTGTACATTCTTAATTAAATTTTCAACGCCCTCATTATTAAACCCCATACGGTTAATAATGCCTTCTGACTCCAAGACTCTAAACATCCGTGGAGATTCATTACCGGGCTGTGCAACGGGGGTTACCGTACCCACTTCAATATGTCCAAAACCCATTGCGCCAAAGGCATCAATACACTCAGCATTTTTATCTAAACCCGCAGCCAGTCCGACTGAATTAGGAAAAGTTAAGCCCATTACCTGTACTGGTCTGTTCTGGACTCTCTGACGATAGATAAAATCTAAGATAGTGCCCTGAGTTAACTTTAATTGTTTGATTGAAAAGTCATGGGCCTTTTCAGGATTTAACATGAATAAAAAACTGCGCATAATTCGATAAAACATAAATAAAACCTTTAATATAAAGTGGATAAAATAATGTTGCATTTATTGTACTCTGTATCCATTAAACAGAAACAATAAAATGAGATAAGTTAGTTATAGCAAATGCATTAAAGATGTGATCTTGTATTGCGCAGGAAAAATCAACACTAGCAAGGCATAAGTTGTAGGAAGTAGTTATTCTCCTTTCAAGGCTTATAACGCAGATAGGGCTGATTTTAACCAGCAAGGCTGATCACTTATTTGATGCGTTTGGTATTAGTTAAGCATAATATTTTGATAACCGTGCACTCGCACACGCCAGCCTTTTAACCAGTGCAGCTCATTGTTTGGGGCATTTTTAACACGACGGGTTAATACTTCATCGGCCGATAAAGCAAATGCACGCAGGGCATGATCATATTTAAGCGGCATGGTTAATAAAACTTGTTTTAATCCCCATCCTTGTCCCTGGTAGGATTCTTTTGACAAAACCCCTTCACCTTTAAAATTAATATAATCCAATAACGCAAAAATACCCTCGGGCAAGATCGTTAAACGGGCAAGCTGGTAATGAATCACTTTTATTTCGGTCTTATTACTATTAAGAAGTATTAACGGAATCCCAGTTTCTAAGCGTTTTATAATAAACTGCACTTGTAAATCAAAATGCTTATTTAATAAAAGCCTCAACTCAGTGAGCTGCGGTTGATCAAACTCCTGGTAAAATTGTGCGCGACTTTTCCACGGGGCCTGCTCGCTGCGCGCAAGCCACCGTGGCAGAACAACGCCATGGTCTTGGAAAAACTGCAATAATTCAGGAAACTGTTCTTTAAAAGGGCCTTTTTCACTGCTTGGGTACCAAATAAAATGCCCCAGACCTAATGACGGAAAATCTTCATTTTCATTCCAGCTGGTCAGATTCGTCTGTTTTTGCTGACCTTCATTTTTCCATATCAGCTGACCTAATTTATCTGCCTGTTGAGGTGTCAAATCAATGCTGTAAACCTGGCTAATAGCGCTCAGACTGGTCAATAATAAAAAAAAACAAAATATTAAACGCAACATCAGAGATTCCTTTTTTTAATACTAGGGTCTGTTGACCTTTGGTGTGCATTTTTGCAGCCATTTGTGGCTACTGCATGCAAGGCATAGCCTGCAACCTGTCATTATTCTACATAAGTAGGCAATAACCTATACCCATGATACTTCAAGATGCAAAGTCCTACCGGGCATAAGCTCGAAAAACAGCGCTGCGTTGCACCAATCGCAAAGGAAATAACCATTACTGCATGTTGGGTCTTACTCTGGTCTCCAAGCTTGC
Organism: Psychromonas sp.; assembly: GCA_047629075.1. Taxonomy (GTDB): domain Bacteria; phylum Pseudomonadota; class Gammaproteobacteria; order Enterobacterales; family Psychromonadaceae; genus Psychromonas. The sequence goes on from JBLHWW010000107.1 coordinate 8,553, forward strand.
GTCTGACAAAGCATATTGAAGTAACATCGGTACATACGATAGTCTCCACAAATGCTGCCCTTCGGGTTCATCTAAAAGCGTCCTGCGCTACGTTACGCGTCGTTTACGTAGAATAACTATGCTTTATTCCTTACGCCTTACGCCTTACTCAGAACACCTTTATATTGAACAAAATTTGTACTCCAAAGGTCAACAGAGCCTAACCCCTAATTAAAAATAAACCCTTATTCGCGCCCAGGTAGTTTTTTCCAAGTCACTTTGTCGCGCAAATAAACAGGGGTTGCAAGTTCGGGTAAAATATCTAACGATTTGTCGATGCAGTTAATGACTTCATCGAGCATAAATCTTGCGCTAGGAAACTCAATTTCTGTTTTTTCAGGCGCGTTAAAGTGATCGCTTAATTCAGGATAAGCCGCCCAACCGGAGCCCACTAACACTGCATGTTCAGCAATGCTTTCCTGACGCGCGATTAAATCAGCCGGTTTGATAACCACCTCATCATTCACTAACACCATTAATTTTTCGCTTAATTGGTAATGTGCAAAATAAACCTCTCCCATGCGCGCATCAATAGCCGCATAGACATCCTGAGCACCCTTCATCTTAAAAGCTTGTTGCGCCATCGCCTGTAATGTCGACACACCCACCATATTTTTTTCACTGCCAAAGGCTAGGCCCTGTGCAATGCTGATACCTATTCTCACCCCGGTAAAACTACCCGGTCCACGACCATAAGCAATAAAGTCTATAGCGGATAAATTTAGACCCGCTGATTGTAAAACTTGCTCGACCGTGGGCAAAATTTTTGTCGTATGCTCACGCGGTGCCAGCATAAATTGATCGCTGATAGCCTGTCCGGTCGCCGTTTGGCAAAGTACCGCGACTGAGCACGCTTCCGTTGAAGTATCGACACATAACACATTTAACTTTTTGAACATATTTAGCCTATCTATTCCAGTGGGTATTCCCTAATGCAGGGAAATTTTATTGATTTGAAGTCCCTGCTGTGCAGGAATGAGATTAATTAATACTAACTAATCAATCGTTTTTAAAAAATCGATAGCATTGTCTAAGGAGCGAGTACGTGGCATGCAAGGTAAACTATTGAGAAACAGATTACCATATTTTCGGGTCACCAAACGTGTATCACAAACAATCAACACACCTTTATCTTTTTCCGCCCGAATCAATCGCCCGACGCCCTGTTTAAAGGTAATAACGGCTTGCGGTAATTGTACTTCGGCAAAGGGATCTTTACCCTTTAATTGCGCATCTTCGATCCGCGCTTTTAATAAAGGTTCTTCGGGAGAGCTAAAAGGGATTTTATCAATAATAACACAGGATAATACCTGTCCACGCACATCCACTCCTTCCCAAAAACTGCTGGTTGCCACCAGCAATGCATTACCATGGTTAATAAACTCATCAAGCAGTGCCTGTTTACTTTTTTCCCCCTGCAATAGCACAGGCAAAGTCAATATTTGACGAAATCCCGCCGCCAGCTGATTCATCATGGCATGACTGGTACATAAAAAGAAACAACGTCCTTTACTAGCACGAATAACCGGCGCAAGTTGTTCTACCAGTTTATCGGCCAATCCAGGTGTACCGGGCTCAGGTATTAACCTCGGCACCACAAATAAAGTCTGCTGGGCATAATCAAAGGGGCTCGCTAACTGCAAACACTGGCTTTCTTGTAAACCCAGCAAGGCGGTAAAATGATCAAATTTACCTTTCACGGATAACGTTGCCGAGGTGAAAATCCAACTTGCCTGTTTTTTTTCACATTCTGCTTGAAAACGCCCTGCAACACTTAAAGGAGTAATATTTAATGAAAAATGTTGTTTTGTACACTCAAACCAGTAACTGAATCCGCTTTCATTAACACTGTTAAGTTTTTTAAATAACAGCATAAATTGGGTTAAACGCTCAAAACAATGGTCTAATACGTCACTTTTACCTAAACGTTCGAGGATCACTTCCTTTAAAAAATCCATCACCTGCAGGACCCGATCAACATGCAGCTGCATCACCCGCTCTTTAGATTTATCACGCCAGCTGCCGGTGCCTTTATCAATTGCAAAGGCCATGCGGAAATCTAACACACTTAAACGTAATTGATCCGCAGCCTTAGACATCTGTTTTGCTTCGCGAAGCTCAGTACGATAGACAAACTCTATCTCTTTAGCCAGTTCCATTAACTGCCGGCTGGACAGTGATTCGCCAAAATACAGGCTGGCAATATCGGGCAGTTGGTGGGCTTCATCAAAAATATAAACCCCCGCCTCGGGAATAAGCTCTCCAAAGCCAGTTTCTTTAACCGCTAGGTCTGCAAAAAACAGATGATGGTTGATCACCACAAGATCTGAATCCATGGCTTTTTTGCGCGCTTTAACAATAAAACAATCGTCAAAACTGGGACACTCACGGCCTAAACAGTTGTCATTGTTACTGGTAATAGAAGGGATAATCACTGCATCTTCAGCAAGATCTTTGATTTCAGCAAGGTCGCCAGTTTTACTGGTAAGGGACCAGTTTTTAATTTTTATCAGCTCGATTTGTAATGCTTTTTCCCGCTGTTTGGTCTCCAGCATAAAACGCGCGAGACGTTCATTACAAAGGTAGTTACTGCGCCCTTTTAACACAGTCACGGAACCGGTGAAATTAGTTGCGGCTATCAATAAGGGTAAATCTTTTAGGAACAGTTGCTCCTGCAGTGCTTTACTGCCCGTTGAAATAATAATTTTGTCACTGGTGTCTTTATCAAAGGTTAATAAAGCCGGTGCTAAATAGGCGAAGGTTTTCCCTGTCCCAGTTTCAGCTTCAACGACTAAATTTTGTTTTTTGGTGATAGCTTCTGTCACGGCGTCAGCCATTTCAATCTGCGCATCCCGGGAGATAAAAAAAGGCAGTTGTTTACTTAAGGCACCCGAGGCTGAAAAAAAAGATGAGATCAAAGTTAAGGACTCTACAATAGAAAAGGCTGATGATCTGTATTCTACGTGAATTGAAAGTATGATTATAGGCTAATCAAGCAACAGTTATTTAATATGCTCAGCGAGCAAAGCGCGAGTGGTATTGGTTTAACTTTCATTGATGGGCTTCTGCCCTTACAGGTGTGTTACTTTGATCGTTCCCACGCTCCGCGTGCTAATGGAAATACCGTACTGGTTATTTGTAAGCCTTCGCTTGTTGGCGTTTGCTTTTGATTCTTCGTGGGAGTTCCGCCCTTGACGGCGTGTTACTTTTCTTAAAATTTAACAAAAATTTCACAATTCAACAAGACACCCATGTTAATTAACAACAAAATTTAACAAAGAATTTAACAAGACACCCATGTTAATTATTTAAAATTTAACAAAAATTTAACAAGACACCCATGTTAATAATTTAACAAGACACCCATGTTAATTATTTAATACTCATAATTTAACAAGACACCCATGTTAATAATTTAACAAGGCACCCATGTTAATTATTTAATACTCATAATAAGACTGATTTATTGGAGAGCTGTATTAGTTAAGAGCCGAGCCTAAATCACACCTTAATTGGGTCTGTGAAGCAGTAGCTAAAGTACAAAAGGCTCATTGCGGCAGATTTTGGGCAACGTAAGACTCTATAAGATATCTAGGTGGTGTCTCTTTCTTTTAATTTCTATATAAGGAATTCTCAGGCTTGTTTGAGTAACACCTTCGCTTTGCCCATTCCTCTCATGCGTTGATGCTGGGTATGGCGTTTAAAGGTATTCATCGTCGACTCTGCGCCCACTGCATAATAAAAGTGCTTTTCAAACTCAGTGGTTAAGGTTAGCCACTGCTGTGAGTCTAAGCCTAAGCGTTCTAAAATGGGACTGTAGCTGGTATCGATAGACCCTACTTTATCTTCCCGAATACAGCGTCCTGTGATCTCGATTAACTCACAGTAGTCTGTCAATGAATAGGCAATGCCCTTAGGCATGTCTTGTCTGGGATCACCTACAAAAGGCATCAAATATTTCGGTTGCCGCTGTTTTTTGTTTACTGCTTGGCTGCGTTTTTTTATGCTGGTATGTTTTGACGTTTCAGGTGTTTTTTCCATTTTAGCTCGAATAGGATTTAAGTCCACATAGGCCATGCAGGCTAACACTGCACTTTCATCCAATAGGGCTTGAGATTTAAACCGCCCTTCCCAAAATCGG
>JBLHWW010000108.1:0-12303 GCA_047629075.1 Psychromonas sp.
TTTGGGTCTTAAAATTATTACTGAAAATGGTACTTACCAAAAAATATACGAACGCTATTTTTAAGCCTGCGACCTAGCATCACAAATTAATCATCAATCAGAGTTGTTTGTTGTTTCAGTTTCAGGTGTTTAGCAACGCCAGCTGCTTTTCAAATTTTTATTGTTTAAAAATAGCGTGACCTCACTGAATCTTATTTATTATTATTATTATTTATATATCGCTCACAATTTATTAACATTTATTACATGCTTGGTCGTTTTTCATTAAAATGAACCCTCACATTTATATCATTAATTAGATACATATTGGAGATCGTTATGAAAATTGCTGTTCTTGGAGCTGCCGGTGGTATTGGGCAAGCACTTGCCTTATTGTTAAAACTTGATTTACCTGCAAATTCAATTTTATCACTTTATGATCTTGCTCCTGTGACACCCGGAGTTGCAAAAGATTTAAGCCATATTCCAACTAGCGTTAAAGTCGAGGGTTTTGCCGGTACTGATCCTACTGCAGCCATTGAAGGTGCGGATGTTATTTTGATTTCGGCTGGAGTTGCCCGCAAACCCGGCATGGATCGTTCTGATTTATTTAATATTAATGCTGGTATTATTAAAAACTTAGTGGCTAAAGTTGCAGAAGTCGCGCCCGAGGCTTGTATCGGAATCATTACCAATCCGGTTAATACAACAGTTGCGATTGCCGCTGAAGTGTTAAAAGCTGCCGGAGTCTACAATAAAGACAAATTATTTGGTATTACAACCTTAGATGTTATTCGTGCCGAAGAGTTTGTCGCAGAGTTAAAAGGTTTACCCTCAGAAGATGTTCGAGTCAATGTCATTGGTGGCCACAGCGGTACAACTATTCTGCCAGTTTTATCTCAGATCCAGGGCGTTTCATTTACGGATCAGGAAGTAATCGACTTAACTTCTCGCATCCAAAATGCCGGTACAGAAGTGGTTGAAGCAAAAGCGGGTGGTGGTTCTGCAACGCTGTCAATGGCCTGTGCAGCTGCTCGCTTTGCTATTCAGCTTGTAGATGCTTTGTCAGGGAAACAGGGTATTATTCAAAATGCCTATGTGGATGGCGGCAATCCAGCTTCACCTTTCTTTACTCAGCCACTGTTATTGGGTAAAAATGGCATTGATAAGGTATTACCTTATGGTGAATTGAGTTCTTTCGAAGAGAGCAAAAAACAAGAAATGTTATCTGTATTACATGCAGACATTGAAATGGGTATTGATTTTGTTAGCAAAACGCTGGTAACCGAAGCGAGCTAAGTAATATCTAAGCCGTCTATTTTGATCTAATGCTATCGCTCCAGTGCCGATGGCATTTTTTACCTCAATTCATTTATCCCCAGCTTATTCCCTATAATTAGGGGGGGTTCCTGTTGATCACCGCCGCAAGCCAAGCCGTTTCTGCTTAACCATTATTATATTTTGAAATAACAAATCCTATTTTAGTGTTTTATCTGTATCAATTAATTCTCTATAGTGTCGATATCGATCGACAAATTACATTAATAGAGTGCGACTATGGATTACCTACCAATTTTTACCAAACTTGAAAAGCGCCACTGCCTTGTTGTTGGCGGAGGAAGCATTGCTTGTCGAAAAGTGCACTTATTACTGAAAGCGGGAGCCGATGTGACTGTCTGTGCGCTGGAATTTCACCCCACTTTATTAAAACAAGCTGCTAATAAAGAGTTGAAAATAATTGAGCAGGCATTTGCTGAAGAGCTTCTGGAAAATAAATGGTTAATCATTGCAGCCACCAATAATAAACAGGTTAATGAGCATATAGCGACGGCCGCACACGCAAAACAATTATTAGTTAATGTGGTTGGTCAAGCTGATATTTCGAGCTTTATTCTGCCCTCAATTGTAGATCGCTCACCGATAGTTGTGGCTATTTCAAGTGGTGGCAAAGCACCCGTTCTGGCGCGTTTAATTCGTGAACGTTTAGAAACGTTATTACCTATGCATTTAGGTCGATTAGCGGCTATTTCTGCACAATTTCGTCACCGTGTTAAAGAGGTTATTAAAATTGCCCCCTTGCGCAGACGCTATTGGGAAAAGCTCTTTGGTAATGGGCTGCTTGCCAACCTATTACAAAAAGGGCAAACAGATAGCGCTATTGCTCTAATGGAGACCAGTCTCACTGAAGATATTACTCAGGGTGATGTGGCTTTAGTCGGTGCTGGGCCCGGCGACCCCTCTCTTTTAACCTTAAAAGCATTACAATTGATGCAGCAGGCGGACGTTGTTTTGTATGATCGTTTGGTTTCTCCAGACATTTTGGACTTAGTACGTCGTGATGCAGATTTAATTTCCGTGGGTAAAGCTGCTGGTAATCATGAAGTAGAGCAGTCTCGAACTAATCAGATGTTGGTGGAGTTTGCTCGTGAGGGTAAAAAAGTAGTGCGCCTTAAAGGGGGGGATTCATTTATTTTTGGGCGGGGAGGTGAAGAGCTTGAGGAGTTGGTTGAAGCAGGCATTGCTTTTCAGGTTGTCCCCGGTATTACCGCAGCCTCGGGCTGCAGTGCTTATGCGGGTATTCCCTTAACCCACCGCGATTTTGCGCAGTCAGTGACCTTTGTGACCGGACACCGCAAAACCGACGGTGAGGAGCTTAATTGGCAGGCATTAGCAGCGCCTAATCAAACTTTGGTTGTTTATATGGGATTGCTGCAGTCACAGGAAATTAAAACCCAATTGATTAACCACGGACGAGCTCCTGAAACAGCGGTTGCATTAGTTAATAAGGGAACGACTTTGGATCAGCATGTGGTGATTGGTCAATTATCTGAATTGGAACAACTAGGTGGTGGTTTGCAAGGTCCAACCCTGATGATCATTGGCGAGGTCGTCAATTTGGCCGATAAGCTTGCATGGTATCACCCAGATAATAATCAGCCGCTTTCACGGGATCCTTTTTTAGTCAACTTGGCTTAGCATTTACGCTTATCTATCCGATCCGCTAAGACTTAACATTTATATTAAGCTCTGCCCAAACTACTGAAGATCAACAAACCTGCATCTTCAGGCAGTTTGGCAATTTATCATTTAAAAAAGAGTTAATAGTATAAATTACAGACGGGGTTGTGGTTTGATTCTGGGCTGATTTAAGTTTCGTAGATCCCAGTAAAAGAGAATCTTAACCTGACTTTTTTTCAGCCAATGCGGCCAGCATATCTTTTGTTACAAGGGTAATTCCTTTTTCTGTCACATGAAAACCATTGGCTATATCTTCTTCTCTATCATAACCAATACATAAACCGGCAGGGATAAAGCACTTAGTATCGACAATAACCCGGCGTAATTGACAGTGCTTACCGACACACTTTCAGGCATTAATACGGAGTGCCCAATGAGACTATAGGAGTGCGCATGAACACTTGAGTATAATAATTACTTACGAATTTTTGCGCCGGAAATTATACAGCCGCTGGCAACCGTTGAATTAAGTGCAGTACCTCGTCGTAGTTTATTATTAAAAAAAAATTTAGCGGGTAGTTGTTCCTGATAGGTACAAATTGAGCTGGTTTCTTCATATAAATCCAATTGAGGAATCGGCTCCGCGAGTTCCATATTTGCTTTCCAAAACGAATCTAATGTACCAACATCATGGCGGGAATTTTCATTATTATGGTCTTTGTTTAGTTGTTCGAATAAAAATGTAGTATTAAAAACATAATTACCCATTGAAGCTAAGCAGCGAACTGGTTTACCCAGTATTTGGTTAGCAACAGCCAGTTTTTCATTAAATACAATGACCCTATTATCCGTATTTATCGTCATAACACCAAAATCACCTGCTGTCTCTTCGATGAATTTTTCAATACAGTAGACAGGCATCTCCGCTTTACTCTTAACATGTTGAGCTAATAGGGCGCGATAATCCATGTGATAGACATGCTCGCCGGATAAAATTAAAATATGTTCAGGTTGGTGACTACCAATAATATCTAAATTTTGGTATACCGCATCGGCTGTACCTTGAGACCAATTATCATTATGGGGTTGCGATGCGGGCAATACCTCCACAAACTTCGATGTTCTGCTTTTAAAATCCCCCTCCCCAGCCACGGTTAATATGACGAATCAAGGAGTGCGGCTTATATTGAGTTGCAACACCGACACAGCTAATCCCCGAGTTGAGGCAGTTTGATCAGAGAAAATCAATAATCCTAAAGTGACCACCAAAATAAACAGCAGGTTTAGCACGCCAATTAGCTAACTCAAACAGTCGACTGCCACGACCGCCCGCTAAAATAACCGCGTAAGTATCCTGAGAAAGATGACTAAGACCATTGTGATTGTTATACCGCATTCTTAACCCCTTCTACTGCGTATGTAAAATAAACAGAGAACCATTAATAGAGAGTACTCATAGTGCGATCTCGCTTTAATGAGTACTTTCTTAAAGAGTCCTGTTGAGAATAGTAGCGGCACAGAATTTTCTAACCCCATCTACCTTGTATGTAAAGTAATTGAGAACCATTAATAAATAGCACTCATCGTTAGGTCTCGCTTTAATGAGTACTTTCTTAAAGAGTCCTGTTGAGAATAGTAGCGGCACAGAATTATTGACACGATTCAGATGAATTAAAAAGCGCCCATGGCCATTTTACGGTAGCTTGCCATGATGTTCTGGTTTCGATAATGTGCGCTGCAGTGTGTTGCTCTGCTGTAGCCGGATAGAATATGTGGGACATGAACAGATTTGCTAAAAAACAATGAAATAGCAGTGCCTATTTTTAAAATAGAAAATGGAGGTAACTGTTTCTGTTGCAATAGAAGTTGGAAAATGTGTCTGGAGTGTTTGACAGGTTATCTGAAGATTCTGCGTTATTAAACTTCGGAAGGTAATGAAAAAACGTGGTTTTTAGCTAAAAAACCACGTTTTTTTTACAAAAAAATAATTAGTCTTCTTCTTCAACCAAAGTCATCAGAGAGGTATTACCACCGGAGGCGGTGATATCTATACTGATGCTTTTTTCAGTGAGTAATCGTTGAATCAAGTGATCAGTGTATTCCGAGGTGATTACTGGCAGTATTGCACCTTCACGTTCGGCCAATTTACGCACCATAAAGGTACGACGTGGACTGTGACTGTCGATTACCACACCTGCCAACTTATCCTGCTCGAGTAAGGCTTCTAAATGACATAATTTAGCTACTTGAAGCACTCCTGTAGGAGCACCCGTCGCGTTAAATTTATCTCTGAATGCCAATGCTTCCTCATAAAACAAGTCAGAAACCACCGAAATAACAGTATTACCGGTGGCTAATGCAGTCACTATTGCTAACGTCCAATATTCGAAGGTTACATTCTTATCCGCAAAACACACTAGAATACCGCGAGGCTCTAAGTATAATACGTTAGATTCACCGGTAGGTCCGGGAAGTGCCTTTGGTCTTCTCATCTTTTTTTCAATGCTTATCAGCTGTGATCTTGCTGCCGCGAGCGTTGAATTAAAATCATCTGCTAATTCTTCAACAATAGTCACCTTCGCAATTTGGGCAAGAAGCTGACGTACTGCAGAAATACGATCATTTAAATTGGTCACCCGCCATTCAGGCTCTACTTTGATAGCATTCTTCATGAACGCAAGCGTTTCCAGATTTGATACTTTATCACTGATCAGCGCTTTGTCGTCACCCAATACACTATCATCCTGCAGTGGTGCTGGCGTTGCTTTTTCATTCATAAAGCGCGACAGATAATTAGGCCCGCCTGCTTTTGGACCTGTACCGGATAAACCTGTTCCACCAAAGGGTTGTACTCCAACCACCGCACCTATCATATTACGATTGATGTAGACATTACCTGCGCGTGACAACTTAGCGAGTTCAATGGCCCGCTCTTCAATACGAGTATGAATGCCCATGGTTAATCCAAATCCAGTGGCATTGATTTTTTCGATGGTATTTGCAAGTTGGTCGCCCTTAAATCGGACGATATGCACGCAAGGACCAAAAACTTCGCGTTCTAATACCGAGATGTCTGCTATCTGGTAAAGACGCGGCGCAAAAAATGTGCCGTTGTTTTCTGGTACTGGACATTCGTAAAGTAGGTCGGCCTTATGCTCCATATCTTTAACATGAGCTTCTAGGCTAGTTAATGCTTTGCTGTCAATTACCGGTCCAACGTCCGTTGATAGTTGAGCAGGGTCGCCAATATGAAGTTCTTTTAGCGCACCAATCAACATCTTGGTCATACCGTCGGCAATTTCTTCCTGTAAGAATAAAACGCGCAGTGCTGAACAGCGTTGTCCTGCACTTTGGAAGCCCGATGAAATGACATCATCAACGACTTGCTCAGGCAGGGCAGTTGAGTCGACTACCATACAGTTCTGGCCACCAGTCTCTGCGATCAGCGGTATTTGATCTCCGGCTCTGTTTGCCAGAATGCGCGAAATCAGTGTGCCGGTGGTGGTTGAGCCGGTAAATACTACCGCCTTAATTCGCTCATCTTCAAGCAGTGCTTCACCAACCGCAGGACCCCTAGCAATAACCGCTGTCACTGTGCCCTCGGGCATACCAACAGACTCCATTAATTGGATAGCGCGTAAAGCTATTAAGCTGGTTTGTTCAGCGGGTTTAGCTATTACTGTATTACCGGTTACAATTGCCGCAGCAACCTGACCCATAAAGATCGCCAGCGGAAAGTTCCATGGGCTAATACATAAAACCACACCACGCGGTTCTAGTCGGTTATCTTCAGCAAGTTCTTCGGCTCGAGCCGCGTAATAACGACAAAAATCAACTGCCTCACGTACTTCATCAATGCCGTCTTGTGCAATTTTACCTGCTTCTTTAATACAAATCGCAATCAGTTCGTCCATGTGACGTTCTAAAATATCAGCGGTTCGTCTGAGTAAATTAGCTCTATCCTCAATTGGAGTTTGTGACCAAGTCTCAAAACTGTCGTGCGCCTTGGCAAGCTTAGCTACCATTTCCTCGCGGCTGTCATGGCGATGGAAGCCAATGATTTCATTATGGTCAGCCGGATTTTTTACCGCAAAACAATCATCAGGCACTTGCTCTGCTGTGATTAAGTGATCATTGAACCAACGATCAAGCGATTCTCTTAATGGCGTGATCTGATTAATATCATTAAGGTCAAGTCCTTTGGAGTTATCTCTCTCCTGACCAAATAACTTGATCGGTTTAATAATCTGCTCATTGTAGGTGACTTTAAGTCGCTGGGTTTTTTCGACCGGATCTTCAAGCAAAGATTCAACCGGACGACTTTCATCAACGATGGCATTAACAAAAGAAGAATTAGCCCCATTTTCCAGCAGACGACGTACCAGATAAGCGAGCAGATCTTCATGCTGACCAACGGGTGCGTAAATTCGACATTGAATATTATCCGTGGTTACAATTTGATCATACAAACTGTCACCCATGCCATGTAAACATTGGAATTCAAAGCCTTCTTTATCATCACCAGCAAGCTCAATAATGACCGATGCGGTATAAGCATTGTGCGTTGCAAATTGAGGATAAATAGTATCGCGATAGTCTAACAGGCGATTAGCACAGGCATGATAAGACACATCGGTGGAAGATTTACGGGTAAAGACCGGATAATGCTCAAGTCCATCTTTTTGTGCATTTTTTATCTCAGTATCCCAATAAGCGCCTTTGACTAGTCGGACCATTAGTTTGCGATCCACTTTTTCGGTTAGCTCGCGCAACCAGTCGATCACAAAAATAGCCCGTTTCTGATAAGCCTGAACGGCCAAACCGAAACCATCCCAGTCATTTAATTCAGGGTCGCTAAAGACTATCTCAATAATATCAAGGGAGATGTCCAGACGCTCAGATTCTTCAGCATCGACGGTTAAACCAATATCATATTTTTTTGCCAGTAAGCATAAAGATTTTAGTTTTTGTGGAAGTTCCTTAATCACTCGGTCTCTGTGACTAAACTCGTAGCGCGGATGAATAGCTGATAATTTAACCGAGATCCCAGGGCTTTTTCGAGGACCTCTGCCTTTAGCTGCTTCACCAATAACAACGATTGCCTTGGCATAGGATTGAAAATAACGTTCCGCATCTTGTTCAGTTCTTGCACCTTCACCCAGCACATCGTAAGAATAGACATAACCACTACGTTCTTTTTCTTCTGCACGCTTGACCGCAGCAACAATAGTTTCACCTATTACAAACTGCTCTCCCATGACCTTCATCGCAATATTCATCGCTTTACGAATGACGGGTTCACCCATTCTTCCAAGGGTTTTCTTCAATAAGCCAAACTGATTGCTTTTGCGGCTATCACTGAAATTAACCATGCTGCCGGTTAACAACAGCCCCCAGGATGATGCATTCACGAAGAGTGAATTACTGGTACCTAAATGTGTACTCCATTTCCCCTTTGAAAGCTTATCGCGGATCAACTCATCCTGAGTTTCTTTGTCAGGTACCCGTAATAATGCTTCGGCCAGGCACATTAGCACCACACCTTCAGCCGAAGAAAGAGAATATTCATTGAGTAATGCTTCAACAACGCCAGTACCTTCCTGCTGACGGCGTATTTGCAGCACCATTTTGCGTGCTCGCTCCCAGGCACGGCTACGGGCGCGCATGTTAACTTCTGCCTCGGGCAAAATATGATCCACGGCCAAATTTTCATCGATACGGTGAAAATCTCGAATTTTTTGACGAATAGTAGACTCGGTGACTAAGTTACCATCAAACAACATACGCAACCCCCAGGAAGCTAAATACTTAAGTATTAGGATATAAAGATTCGGCGAGTATATAGTAGATTGTTCGAACAATCTTTAGTGAAATTAAAATAAATATTTAAAATAAAAAGGAGTTATCAAGCGCTGCCAAAGCCCTTAATTTATCACCACTAAAATTAACTAAATCACAGTAGAATCAATTCTGGATTGACCCTGCCAATCGCTTGGAAACAGACCTGAAATACAGCTATTTATGAAGAAAAATAACAAATTACGATCAGGTTTTGTTGCCGTCTTGCATAACGGGAAAAAGAGACTGTTCAAAACATTTTTTTTTTGCTGGGAGCTGGTGATTTTTTATCTGTGTTTAATCAATATAAAATAAAAAAAAACTAAGTGAAAATCTTGTGGTTGCTATAATCATTCCAATTTAAAATTAGGGAAAAACACATGAAAAATATTGTTGTACCATTTCTTGAGCACACAGGTGCTTCATTAAAGAACTTTTCCCAAGGTAAGGCGGAAGTTGAATTACATGTACAGCCATATCATCTCCAACATATAGGTTTTGTACACGGTGGTGTCATCTCCACTCTTATGGATAACACTGGCTGGTATGCCGCAGTATCTAATCTTGAAGAAGGATTTACGGCGGTCACCATGGAGATAAAGATAAACTACCTAAAACCTGCTTTAGGAAAGTACCTGATAGCCTCAGCTGTTGTAAAGCGGCAGGGTCGTACGACCTCTTTTGTGACCATCGAGCTTCATGATCACGGAGAACTTATCGCCTATGCAACGGGAACCTATGCGCTTATAAAAGAGGATTAAACCTTTAAAACCCTCTTTACAGGTCACTCGCTAGTAGGAGCCTATTTTTAGAATTATTAGAGAGATCAACAGGGCTTGAGACGAAAGGGTATAAAAAGCCTGATAATCTAAGGTCTTACTGAATCTGTTTATACCAAAGGAATTAATGAGGTGATCAAGTATTGCGAAGGAAAAATTAGCACTTAAGTTGCATTCGATCGTTATTCTCAGTTCACAAAATCGTCTGGAACTATGTTGAACAGCTTTAGCTGATCACTTTTTTAGTTCTTTTGGTATTAGTTTAAAAAATAGCCTCAATCGTCTTGTCTGCATAACAACTTGGCTGGCGCGGACATACTGCTCCCCGAGAACAAATTAACCTTGCCTCACCTGCAATTCCGCGCTCAATCCAATTAATATTTAAAATCCGCGCCACACTGACTAACACTTTTTTGATATGCTCGGGTATTTTCGCCGAACCACCATTAGCAATACAAATTTGTTTTAATTCTCGAACCAGCACTAGTGCATCATGACCCTGTGCGTCAATTGCGGGATTCAAATCAATACCGGCACACAAAACATGGTTCACATCTGCCGAGTCCTGCACTTTAATCGATTCACAGCAGTATATTTTGGGCGTGCCATTTTCATTGAGTATCGATATTTGTGCGGCAGTACCCTTAGGGTTCATTCCGAGCATGCGAAATACAGACCAGTGCTGGCAGGGATCTTTTACGACGCGCATATTTCCCCAGGGTAACGGAATACCGTTACCTCGGTAAACAGCCTTTAACTGACCCGGGCTGTAAGCATCAAAATAATGCCAGTTTGGATAGGCCGAAACAGCGGTCATACGACGCATTACAACCGATTCTGATACGTCTATTTGTTTGCAAACATTGACTTCATAACCATGACGATTCAACAACTGCCTAAAAGCTACCTTAGGGCAGAGCAGCGCTGCGGCAAAAAAACTGCATTCAAAATCGTGCCATGCATACAATATATCCTGCGCATTCAGGCTGGTCGAATAGGACTGGTTCTGCGTTGAATTCTGCACGTCATACTGGGTTTTATCTCCCGCCACCATGATGCTTTTTTCACCATCACTATTGTGTAAAACACGGTGACCTATATGCACGGCAAGCTCATATTTGAGACGGGGAGTATTTTTTTTCAGAATCGAGTTCAGGTAAACGGTGCTGGGGGGCTGAAAATAGGAAGTAATCATGTGCTGCGACTTTTCATTTGCAGGGCTTTGGCGATCACCGGGTAATTTGCTAAACCAGCGTATTTTCAGGCCTTTTTGCTCTGCAATTTCCATTAAGTCTTCAACATATAACGGCATGCGTTTTTTACCTACCTCTTCTGCCGCACGTTCTAAATCAGGAAAGTGATTTTGGTGATGTTCCTGATGAGCACGAATCAGTAAGTGCGCAAACTGCCTGCCGCTGGTGCCTGTTTGTGAGAGCATTTCCGGAATGGCTATCTGCAGAATTTCATTTGAAAAAAGAAAACTTGGCTCAAGCGCCATCCCCTTTATACCACCACGGCTACCTTTCTCGGGAGTGATTTCAGCCTGCTCCGAGGCGTCATCTAGAAACCAGTGCATATTTTTTTGAAAAACCTGTGCAATGACTTCCAGCATGTCTTCACCGGGCACACGTTTTCCTCTTTCGATCATCGAAAGGTAAGACACCGAGGGTGCGCATTCCGGCTCTAATTTCACACAACGGGCAGATAAATCATCGAGTGTTAAATTATTTCTTTTTCGTAAGTTACGGATTTTAGTGCCAAGAAAATGCGACTGTCTGATTAATGTTTTTGAATTCTTCATTTTGTAAAATTTACACTGTGTAATTTCCTTTGTGAAATTATAAGGAAATTAAGTGTAGACTTCTAGTCGTAGAATAAAAAACGAACATAAGTTGTTTGAAATATAACCCAGATCACTTTTTTCAATTAATTTTAATAAGTGATGAGGCATAGGATTAAGCGGTCAAATCAATAGAGGGAATGCAGCCATGAATTTAGCACAACAAAAACAGAGTGAAATTGAGTCAAGTTTTTACAATTTCATCAATCAAGAAGTACTGCCACATACAAATTTGAATGCTGATGATTTCTGGTTTGACTTGATGAAATTGGTCAACGATTTTTCACCACTTAATTCGCAGTTATTAGCCACGCGTAAAACAATACAGAAGCAGATCGATCAGTGGCATCGGTCGCATCAGAACTTTGAGCAACCAGACTACCTGAAATTTTTGAAAGAAATCGGTTATTTAGTCGAGCAGGGCGAATCATTTAACATCGAAACGCAGAATGTGGACAGCGAAATATCCACATTAGCCGGGCCGCAACTAGTTGTGCCGGTACAAAATGCCCGTTTTGCATTAAATGCTGCCAATGCCCGATGGGGCAGTTTATACGATGCCTATTATGGTACTGATGTTATTCAGAAAACCGGTGCGTTAAAACCTGGTTCTGAATTTAATGTAGCCCGTGGTCACCGTGTGATTACCTTAGCTAAAGACTTTCTTGATGAGGTTTTTCCGCTTGACAGCGGTTCGCACCATGATGTTTTAAGCTATTTGGTTTACTACCAGCATCTTTTAGCTTTTTTCCCGGACGGCAGTAAAAGTGGCTTAAAAACTCCTGCTCAGTTTATTGCATTGGATGGCTCAAAAAGCGATCCGAGTTATCTTCTTCTGAAAAACAATGGCTTGCATATCGGTATTATGATTGATCGTCACGGAAAAATTGGCTGTTCAGATCTTTCCGG
>JBLHWW010000109.1:0-12301 GCA_047629075.1 Psychromonas sp.
TGATTTCGTTCAGTCTACAATTTTTTTTTATTTAAGGCATCCTGAAAATATTGCGTCATTGATGTTTCACTGTTGCTCTCTGAAAATGTATCTCTATAGGTTTCAATCGAGATAGAACGTAATAAATCCAGTTGATTGTGTTTAAAAATTTTAATATTGTTTGGCATTGTTCTGATCCGGTTTTTAATTTATAGCAATCTGTATTATTAATCTTAAAGGTATTTATTGCTTGAGTCATATTGTCTCTGCACAGTAATTAAATATCATGACGGCTAATAAGCAATCTCCAACCAACCTCTGAATTTTTATTTTTAGCTGTTTCGATCTTTGATAAACGCATAAAAAAGCTGTTTATTGAACATTAACAGTGCTAATTTTAAGCGGTTTTATTAAAGTATGTTGTTTATACATCCATTCATTATTTTTTTTAATAGGCGTCTTTATGAAATTAGAATCACTCGCGTTACACTGCGGTTATGAATCCGAAGCCACGACTAAAGCTGCGGCTGTGCCCATTTATCTAACCACTTCCTACACCTTTGACGATACTCAGCACGGTGCAGATCTGTTTGACTTAAAGGTCCCTGGTAATATTTATACGCGGATCATGAATCCTACCACGGATGTGCTGGAAAAACGGATCGCAGCGATGGAGGGCGGAATTGCTGCACTGGCAGTGGCATCGGGTATGTCAGCAATCACTTATGCGATACAATGTATATGTGAAGTTGGTACTAATATTGTGAGTAGCAGTCAACTCTATGGCGGCACTTATAACCTCTTTGCTCACTCATTACCTAAGCAGGGTATCGAAGCCCGGATGGTTAATTTTGATGATTACCAGGGTTTTGAAGATGCAATAGATGAAAATACGCGGGCCGTTTTTTGTGAATCAATTGGCAATCCGGCTGGTAATATAGTTGATATTGAAAAGCTTGCTCAGATTGCCCATAAACACGGTGTCCCCCTGATTGTGGATAATACCGTTGCAACGCCAGTATTATGCCGTCCATTTGATTTTGGTGCTGATATTGTGGTGCATTCACTGACTAAATATATTGGCGGTCACGGTACCTGTATTGGCGGTATTATTGTTGATTCAGGTAAGTTTGACTGGGTCGCGAATAAAAAACGCTTTGCTATTTTAAATGAACCGGATCCTTCTTATCATGGTGTCGTTTATACCGAAGCATTAGGCGCCGCAGCTTATATTGGCCGCTGCCGTGTTGTACCGCTGCGCAATACCGGCGCCGCGATTTCACCCATGAATTCGTTTCAAATTATGCAGGGACTAGAAACCTTGTGTTTACGCATGGAGAGGCACTGTGAAAATGCCGAGAAATTAGCTGCTTACCTCAGCACTCATGAAAAAGTGGAGTGGGTTAACTACGCCGCACTTAAAAGCAGCCCTTATTATTCAATTTGTCAAAAAATATGCGCTGGTAAGGCTTCCGGTATTTTAAGCTTCGGTATTAAAGGCGGCGCGCTATCCGGCGGTCAATTTATTGATGCGCTGCAAATGATCTTACGCTTAGTCAATATAGGTGATGCTAAGTCGTTAGCCTGTCATCCGGCTTCCACAACTCATCGCCAGCTGAATCCCGATGAGTTAAAAGCGACTGGTGTCAGTGAAGATTTGGTCCGTATCTCAGTAGGCATTGAAAACATCGATGATATTATTGCCGATGTTGAGCAAGCCTTAGCAAAAGTGTAAAAATGACTGAGCCGATATAGCAGCAAGTGAAATATATCGGCTTTTTATCGTGGTTATAATTTTTAATGAGCAGAGAGGTAAAGCTATTGTTGAATGATCCCAAAGTGCTTAGTGAAGCAATTAATCAGGTTATGCCCTTTGGTAAATATGCTGGTCGTAAGCTGATTCATCTGCCAGAGCCTTACTTAGTCTGGTTTAATAGCAAAGGTTTTCCTGAAGGAAAACTGGGCCGGCAGTTGGCTTTGATTTATGAAATAAAATTAAACGGGCTAGAGAAAATGTTAGCCCCTTTAGTCAAAACCAGTGGTTTTGAGAATAAAAGCTATCGCTAGGAGAGTGCTTTTGTAACGCTCTTTTTTATTTAATTATTAATAGCTTAGGTTAAAAAGTTTAAATTTTAAGCAAACTTTTATGCGCATTGCCATAATCACAGTACGTATCAATATTGGCAGTTAACATAAAGACTAATATCATTTTTTGCTTCGCAATGACCAATTATTACTCAATCAGCCGCCCGGCGATCATCCATTTTCCTACTCGAAGAGCATTTTTGTGTAAATCCGCATGCTTATTAAGCTTATTTTTGATAGCATCAAATAATTGTTTTATTCACGAGAAAATGCATAAATGACTGCTCAAAAAATTCGTATTGCGACTCGCCATAGCCCTCTGGCTATGTGGCAAGCTAACTTCATTAAATCGGAACTTTTAAAATATCACCCAAATTTAATCGTTGAACTTTTACCGATGAAAACTAAAGGCGATATAATACTAGATACCCCTTTAGCTAAAGTGGGTGGAAAAGGTCTTTTTGTTAAAGAGTTAGAAGTTGCCATATTAGAAGGGCGAGCGGATATCGCGGTACATTCGATAAAGGATGTGCCCGTTGATTTCCCAGAGGGATTAGGGTTAACGACTATTTGTAAACGAGAAGATCCCCATGATGCTTTTGTTTCCAATCATTATAAGCAGTTAGATGAGCTACCAGAAGGTGCAATTGTTGGTACCTGCAGTCTACGCCGTCAATGCCAGATTCTAGCTTTACGCCCGGACCTTATCATTAAAAATTTGCGTGGTAATGTGAATACACGTTTACGTAAGTTAGATGAAGGTCAATACGATGCTATTATTTTAGCCGCAGCGGGTTTAATGCGCTTAGAAATGCAACATAGAATTACCTCTTTGATCGCACCTGAAGTTAGTCTTCCCGCCGTAGGGCAAGGTGCAGTAGGAATTGAATGCCGTTTAGATGACGAGCAGACTATTACCTTATTAAAACCACTTGAAGACCCACAAACGCGCATAAGAATAACCGCCGAACGAGCAATGAATCTCAAATTGCAGGGCGGTTGTCAGGTGCCTATTGGGAGCTTTGCCATACTTGAAAATGAGCAAATATTTTTACGCGGTTTAGTTGGCAGCGTGGACGGGAAACAGATTATCCGCAAAGAAATAACCGGCCATCAGAATGATGCGCAGCAATTAGGTATTACTCTTGCTGAGCAATTATTAGCCTGTGGCGCAGAAGAAATTCTTGCTGAAGTTTATAAAAATCAATGAAAGAAGTGCGTTTATTAGTGACACGTTTCGCTCCTCATGCACAACGCTTAGCGAATTTACTCAATGCGCAGGGGACAGTTGCCTTTGCGCAACCCTTATTAACACTCCAAAAAACAGCAGAATTTAACCGTGTCAGTAAAGTGTTGGAAAAAAATTATGATTATATTATCGCGGTAAGCCCCAATGCTGTTGATTATACGGATCAGGCTCTGGCGGGTATCAACTGGCCGCAGACTGAATATTTAGCCGTTGGTAAAGCGACACAGGCTAAGTTAAAAATAGCAACCACGCAGAATGTCGTTGTGCCCGAAAAATGCTTTGATAGTGAGGGATTACTTGATTTACCCTTATTAGTGAATTTACAGGGTAAGCAGATCCTTATTTTACGTGGATTGGGTGGCCGAGAGTTACTCTGTGACACATTAACGCAGCGTGGGGCAATCGTTGATTATTATCAGCCTTATCAACGTGTTACTATTTTATTATGTGGGGAAACTTTAATAAAAGAATGGCAACAACAAAATATTAATGGTGCTATTATCAGTAGTATTGAATTGTTAGAAAGGTTAATGGACGTTGTGCCGCTTGCCGCGCATGAATGGTTGAGAACGCTTACTATTTATGCCCCAAGTGAGCGTATACTCGATCAGGCAAAACGTTGGGGCTGGTCAAATACAAAAGTACTTCCCGGTATGTCTGATCAGCAAATTATTGATTATTTTAAACATTAATAAAAAAAGATAGTCATGTATATTAGTAATTAAACTTTTTTGACTAAAAAATGTGAGGGTGGTTATGACCAAAAGTAACAATGATAATGAAGAAATAATTGATAATGAGGATCTCAAACCTGACTTTCCGGCTGCTGAATCAGAAAAAATCCCTGTAAATAAAAAGCCCAACAGCAGTAAATCAGGGCTGTTTATTGCTTTATTAGCACTTTTCCTGGTTGTTATTTTAATTTTTTCAGGCGGTTATTTCTATACATTGAATAAAACGCTAACGGATCAGCAGCAAGCTAAAATGGCTCAGTTGAGTAGCAGTTTATCTTCTCAGGAAGCTACCCTTAATCAACAAAACGCAGAGTTACAGTCGGCATTAGTGCAGGTTAATCAGCAACTTCGACAAGTAACAAATCAAAACAAGCTCTATAGCAGCGATCTTCAATCTTTACAACGCCGCGTGGCAGAAACAACCGTCCGTCATCCAAATGATTGGATTCTGACTGAAGTGGAATACCTGGTACGTTTAGCGGGCAGTAAAATTTGGTTAGAGAGTGATTTGGCAACCGCCGTAGCGCTTCTTAGCGCTGCTGATCAGCGTCTGTTGGTATTAAGCGACCCTAGTCTCAATCCATTGCGCTCTGCATTGTTAGAAGATATTAACAGTTTAGAATCTTTACCAAAACGCGATCCCGACGGGCTGATTTTAGCGCTTTCCAATCTTGAAAGCAGGGCCGATAAATTGCTGCTTGTGGGGTTAAGTTTATCGACATCCGAGAGCAAAGATACAAGCGAAATTTCAACTGACATTAAAGATTGGAGTGAAAATTTATCTAAATCATGGAGCAGTTTTGTTGAGAGTTTTGTGGTTATCAATAAACGTGAGGTGAAAGTACAAGCGTTACTTTCTCCGGAGCAAAAGTGGTATTTGCAGGAGAATTTACGTGCGGAGCTGGCTAAGGCTGAGTTTGCTGTTTACCGTGAACAGCAGGATATTTATGACCTGGCGCTGAAAACTACCTCTGATTTATTAACTGATTATTATGATTTAACCGATAATACCACCAATTATTTTTTCAAATCTATTCAAGACTTAAAAGAACAAAAAGTTTCCGTCGATTACCCTGATCAGCTAAAAAGCGCGCCGGTACTGGCTAATATAATGACACAGCGGGTAAAAAAATCACTCGCTAATTCGACTGAAGAATAGGGAAAATATTATGATTCGAATTATTATTGTCATTGCAGCACTGATCGCCGGATTATTTTTTGGCCCTGAAATCAGCACTAATAAGGGATATATTTTAATTTCCCTTGATACCTATACCACCTATGAAACTACTATTATCAATGCGCTTATTGCAACCGTTGTTTTTTATTTTTTATTAGGATTAATTGAATGGGTTTTACGTAAATTACTCTCAATGAGTTCTATTACCCGCGGTTGGTTTGGTCAGCGTAAAACCAAAAAAGCACAGAGAAACAGTTTGTTAGGTATGTTAGCGCTGCTTGAAGGTAATAGTAAACAAGCGCAAAGGTTATTGTCTAAATCAGCGGAAAAAACGGCAGCACCGGCCTTAAATTATATCGCAGCAGCTCAAGCTGCACAGCAGCAAAATGACTATGTATTACGTGACTCTTACCTGCAGCAGGCAACTAAAAGCCAAAAAGGGTGTAGCTTAGCTGTGGGTTTAGTCTGGGTTGAACTGCAGATCGAAGCTAAACAATTTTTCGATGCACAGCTGAAGCTTAAAGAGTTGGATAGCACCTTTCCGGGTAATAAACGCATTGCAAAATTATACTTAGATATTTACCCCGCATTAAATCAATGGGCTGACTATATCGAGGTGTTGATCAAACAACGTAAGTATTTACCCTTAGTTGATACTGAGTTTGAGGCCATTAAATTAAATGCTTATCAGCACCTTTTAAAGCAGTTGGCGCTACAGAGCGGCGAGGCTCTACAGGCATTATGGAATGATAAATCATCACGCAGCATGCGCAAAGATATCGCTTACCAAAGCGCAATGTTAGATGCTTTTATTGAGGCGGAACGTCATGAATTTGCAGAGCACTTTTTAGTCGAAAAGCTTAAAGAACAGTTCAATTTAACCCTGCTTGCTTATGTGGACATAATACAGATTATGGATAATAATAAGCTGATTTTAATCCTGGAGAAACAACTTAAAAAAGATCCTGAAAATGGTGCAATTCATCATGCGTTTGCGCAGCTAAAATTAAATGAAAAAAACGAATTAGCTGCGATTGAATATTTGCAAAAAGGACTGGAACTGGATCCCAATGTCGATGATTTTGCGCTACTGGCCAACCTTTTGGAAAAAGTGGATCGCCCCGATGAGGCTAATCATTATTACCGCAAAGGCTTGTTATTATTTATGTCATCAAAATGAAATCTTGAGATATAAATCATAAGCAAAACAGAGCAAGGTCAGATTTCTGATTCTTAAAGTAGTTTGGGTATAGTCAAAGCAGCAGCCTTTTCTGCTTTTTTTTACAATTTTTAACAGGTAACCTTATGTCTATTCATCCCCTTTTTACACTCGATGTTGAAAACAGTACTGCCAAGATCATTTTAACCCCATGTCCCGGCACCAAAAATGTCGATTTGGTAACTTCACTTCAACAAATAAAAGCCTCTGGTGCGACGGCATTATTAACCTTTATGACCCAGAGAGAACTGGATAAAAATCAGTTATCTGATCTTGGAAAAGTTAGCGAAGCGCAGGGACTGCAGTGGTTTCATCTGCCTATTGTTGATGACGAGGCGCCTGGAAAGCCGTTTTTGAAGGCTTGGAAGAGTGCCGGCCCGATTGTGCATGATTTAATTGCACAGGGTAAAACCATTGCCGTACATTGCAAAGGGGGCTCCGGACGTACTGGCCTGGTGAGCGCACAAATCCTCATTGAACGCGGCGAAGCCTTAGTGCCTCTTATGGCGCGTATTCAGGTTGTTCGGCCAAATGCATTTATGCATTTATGTCATCGTGATTATTTAACGGATCTGGCCAATAATTTAAAGTAAGTTATTGATATTTATATAATAGCTGCTCACTGAGTGGCTATCCTATCGTGCTCAACTCCCATTTTCAAATTACTCTTCCTCTAAATTACACCGGAAAAGAATCATTGTTTAGCCCATTGTAATATTTTTGTCATATACATGCTTTAAGGTATATGTGGTATTTCACATGTAAACAGACTAATAGCATGAGGTGTTATGAGCTCAACTCGATTTTTTAAGTGCCTTGCAGATAATACCCGTTTAAAAATATTGATGCTTATTCAACATGAAAACGAGCTATGTGTCGGTGAATTGATGGTGGCCTTAGATGATAGCCAAACAAAAATCTCGCGCCATCTTGCACTGCTCAGGCAGAGTGGTTTACTGCTGGTGCGCAGGAAAAGGCAGTGGGCTTATTACCGCTTAAACCCAAATTTAGGGCTGTGGATGAGGGATATTATTAAGCTCACCACTGAGCAGCATTCAGTTTTCCTGAATGATGCTCTCGGGAAACTTAAAAAAATGCCCAACGGACCCGATGGCAGTAAAAACTGCTGCTCTTAATAAGCAGCACATAACTGTTACTAATTACTAATTACTAATTACTGATTACTGATAGCTGATTACTGATAACTGATAACAAATTAAGGATATAAAATATGACAATTAAGATTGGGATTAATGGTTTTGGCCGTGTGGGACGTTTAGCATTACGTGCCTCTTGGGAATGGCCTGATTTTGAATTTGTACAAATTAACGATCCTGCCGGTGATGCAAAAACCTTGGCACATTTACTTAATTTCGATTCTATTCATGGTCGCTTTGGATCTCAAGCTGAAGCTGTGGAGGATACTATTATTTGTGACGGTAAAACCATTAAGGTCACTCAAAACAAAGAGATAGGTGCAACAGATTGGTCGAACTGTGATGTGGTGATTGAAGCATCCGGCGTTATGCGTAAAAAATCCTTACTGCAGGCTTATTTAGATCAGGGAGTGAAACGTGTTGTGGTGACCGCGCCCGTTAAAGAAGAAGGAGTATTGAACGTTGTGATGGGCGTAAATGATCACCTTTTTGATTATGATGCGCATCAAATAGTCACGGCAGCCTCATGTACTACAAATTGTCTTGGACCGGTTATTAAGGTGATTCAGGAACAATTTGGTATTAAACATGGCTCTATGACCACTATTCATGATCTTACTAATACCCAAACTATTTTGGATGCGCCGCATAAGGATCTGCGTCGGGCCCGTGCTTGCGGTACCAGTTTAATTCCTACAACAACCGGTTCGGCAACCGCTATCACTGAAATATTTCCAGAATTAAAAGGGCGCTTAAATGGCCATGCTGTCCGTGTCCCGTTAGCCAATGCATCGCTGACGGACTGTGTTTTTGAGTTAAACAAAAGTGTTACCGTTGAACAGGTTAATCAGGCATTAGAAAATGCGGCTAACGGTGAATTAAAAGGCGTGCTGGGTTATGAAAGTCGTCCATTGGTTTCCGTTGATTATAAAACTGATCCACGCTCAAGTGTGATTGATGCGTTATCAACCATGGTGGTTAACGAGACACAACTTAAATTGTACGTCTGGTATGACAATGAATGGGGTTATGTTAACCGCACCGCCGAACTAGTACGCCTAGTGGGAACGGTAAAATAATTATGAACACGCGATTTAATAAACTATCCGCGGACTTGCGCCAGTATCTGGTGGTTACCGCTAATTACTGGGCATTTACCCTCACCGATGGTGCCTTACGGATGCTGGTTGTTTTGTACTTCCATCAACTTGGTTACGATGCGCTGCAGGTGGCTTTCTTATTTCTCTTTTATGAGATATTTGGCGTTGTTACTAATTTAGTGGGTGGCTGGCTAGGAACACGGTTAGGATTAAATCGCACCATGAATATCGGTTTGTTAATGCAGGTCATTGCCCTGCTTATGTTAGCCGTGCCCAATGAGTGGTTAATCATTCCCTGGGTGATGTTTGCCCAGGCGCTATCGGGTATTGCGAAAGATCTTAATAAGATGAGCGCAAAAAGTGCTATTAAATTGTTTGTTAAGGATGAGCAGCAGGGCATATTATATAAATGGGTCGCTATTTTAACCGGCTCTAAAAACACCCTGAAAGGAGTTGGTTTCTTTTTAGGGGGGGTACTTTTATCTGTCACCAGTTTCCAATCATCTGTTTTACTGATGGCCATCTTTTTGTTTGCAGTCTGGTGTGGCAGTTTATTTTTATTAAAACAGGATCTTGGTAAAGTGAGCCAAAAAGTGAAATTTACCGAAATATTCTCAAAAAGCAGACAGATAAATATTTTATCGGCCGCCAGATTATTTTTGTTTGCTTCACGGGACGTTTGGTTTGTGGTTGCTTTGCCGGTTTACCTAAGCCAAACCTTTGGTTGGAATTACTGGAGTGTCGGTGGAATGATTGCACTTTGGGTCATTTTTTATGGTTTAACTCAGTCTATTGCACCCTATTTTACCGGTAAAAAAATGGGTAGATTGCCCGACGGGAAAAGTGCAGCCGGCTGGGCTTTTGCCTTGTCCCTAACCCCATTACTGGTGATCGCCTCATTACAATTTGAGCTTTTTTTACCCGTATTATTTATTCTGGGCTTATTCGTTTTTGGAGCGCTATTTGCGATAAACTCCTCTTTACATAGTTATTTGATTGTCAGTTATGCGCAGCGTGAAGGTGTTTCTTTAGATATTGGCTTTTATTATATGGCTAATGCGATGGGGCGTTTAATCGGTACTCTGCTTTCCGGTTGGGTATTTGTCAGTTTTGGATTAACTACCTGTTTAGTCGTTTCCAGCGTATTTATCGTCATCGCCGGTTGTTTTTCACTGGCATTGCCAAAAACAGAACAGGCGATTGCATAAAAAGTGCAAGGTATATAATCAGCAATAATAATAGTCCGTTCTATTTATTAAGTGTTATAATATAACAAAATAGACTTTATTTAATTATTCGAGATTTTTATGTTGCTTTTTTTAAGCATTCTAGCCTTATTTCTAGGGCCACTTACCTACCGATTACTACAGCGCCAACCTGGTTGGCTAGATTTGCTTGATGCCTTTATTTTTGTGACCATTTCCGGACTGGTGCTCTTTCATATTTTACCTGAGCTATTACACAGCGGTGGTTTATTTGTTTTAGTGCTGATGATTAGTGGTTTATTAGCCCCTGGTTGGATCGAAAAATATTTTCATAAAGCGGCACACCAGGCTCATCAAACGACACTCTTTCTAAGTATTCTGGGTTTAGTACTGCATGCCAGTCTTGACGGTTCTATTTTGCTGGCAGGGCAAAACGATCGTACCGGATGGTTACTTGCCATTGGTGTTTTACTGCATCGTTTTCCTGTTGGCATTACTATCTGGTGGTTATTACGTCCTCAATACGGGCGGGTATTACCCTCGGTTATTTTATGCGGTATGTCTGTCGCGACCTTAATGGGTGCATTTTTCGGCGAGTACTCTTTGGCCCAACTTGATGGCCAGTGGATGTCATGGTTACAGGCCTTTGTGATGGGGTCGATAATGCATGTTGTTTTGCACCGTCCTTATTTACATGGGCATGGCGTGCAACATCAGCATAAAAAAACGTTACAGGAAAATAAATATTCAGCTGGTATCGGTAGCATTGCGGGGTTAATAGCATTAGCTTTTGTACTGTTGCCGCACTGGTTGGGTTATAGCGCCCACGAGCATTCAAGTACGCTTGAAAGTGAGGAAGTGCTTACTACTCATCAAGAAAAAGACCATCAAAAGGATGGCTCCGTTGATTCGCACAAGCAGATAACGCATGAGCATGATGCCAATTATTCTGTAACAATCGACGATCATGGCGCGGATGGAATGCATAAAGCAGATGATTTTGCGGCGATAGACAATCAAGCAGATGCACATGATGCACATGATGATCATGATCCACATGATATTACTGCAATAGACCATCATGCTGCGGATCAAGAGAATGATCATGATCTCGCTGAGCATCAGCAAGATAACCAATTTAATACCGCATTAACCCTGTTCAATTTTTTCAATATTGCATTGTACAGCGCACCGATGTTATTAATTGCCTACTTTTTAAGTGCTTTGATGCATTATTTTAAACCTGCATTACCTTTAACTATCCCAACACAGGAAAGTCCGTTCTTTTTTAAAGATGCACTTAAAGGGCTGACTTATGGTTTGCCTTTACCTATCTGTTCGCCGAGTGCGAGTAAAATGCATCAACAATTATTAGGCATGGGAGCAAACCAAACATTTGCGACCGCATTTTTAATTGCGGCCCCGATTATTGGTTTTGACGCCTTACTTATTTCATTACCCCTGCTGGGTACTCAAATTCTTATTCTACGTGTTGTTTTAGCAGCCCTTTTTGCATTGTTGATTGCATGGCTAATAGGACGTCATTTTAAAACAGTTAAATCACCAGTCGCTGCAGTGACTCCTCAATGTGGAGTAGACAGATCGCGTTTTATTGATGCGATTAAAGATGGTTATCAGCATCAGTTAGATCATACGGCACCTTGGGTTTTATTTGGCTGGGCATTGGCTGCAACACTCTCAGCTGCCTCTGCATGGACATTTTTTGATCAAGCTTTATGGTTACAAATTTTAGTGATGATAGTCGTTGCATTCCCCTTTGCACTTTGTGCTACCGGTATTACGCCTGTTATTGCGATCTTATTACTTTCCGGTTTATCACCTAGTGCCGCCATGGCATTTTTATTAATTGCACCAACGATTAGCCTGGAATTACTTAAACAAGTGAAGCTGCAACAGGGTTTTTTTGCGGCGCTGAGTTTAGCGATGTTAACTTTAGTTGGGGCTTTTTTGATAGGTTTGGGGGTTAATCAATATATTGATGTTGTCTCTTTGCCCTGGTTAAAACAATATCAAGGTGATTACAGCTGGTGGCAATACGGCAGTTTAGTGATTATTTTAGTACTCTATCTCGCTTCATTATTGCGCCGTGGTGCGCGTCTTTTTATTGCTGAACTAGTGCCTAAGGGGTTGTTGAAAGAGCATCACCATCATTAACAGGTTGCCGGTCCAAAAACCGGCAGGCATATCATTTTGCTTTGATAAGGGACTAATACCAAAATAAATTAGGATTGGAATTAAAAAATGTTGCTCTCCAGTTAAATCAATATTTTTTATTTTTTGTCATCTGATTGTTTAGTTATTTATTTTGGCATAAATTGTGCGGATATTTTTCTGGTAACCAACAAAAGGTAAGAAAAAGCGTCCTTATTGGT